>CAZFOM010000007.1:16435-21585 GCA_964520155.1 uncultured Rickettsiales bacterium | reverse complement strand
CATCGTCGGTGGTAATCCAGCGCGCGGCAAGCGCAGGCACCACCGCCCCCTCCACCACCACCGGCGTATGAGATGCTATCGGTGCTCGAATCGCGCGTCGCCGCGCTTGAATCCATCCAGATGGCGGATGAAAAACTGCGCCCCCGAATGGTGGCCACTCTGAATGCGTTCTACCAGCTTCAGACTGCGGTGATTCTGGGCAAGCCTTATGCGGCGGAATATGCTCAGTTTGCCGAGATGGTAGATGACAAAGCCACGCTGAACGAGGCAATGGATATACTGAACAGCTATGCCGATGAAGGCGTGCCTACCCAGCAATCGCTCAGTAAAGAATTATCGGAACTCGCCCATCGCGCACTCGCGCCTAATATATCCGAGAACGCCTTCTTTACCGAGCGGCTTAGGCACAATCTCGGCTCGCTCGTGACCATTCGCAAAGTCGGAGAACATCAGAAAGGCCTGACGCTCGAAGCCGTGCTTGCGCGCGCAGAAGCTCACATGAATCAGGGTGAACTGGAAGCAGCGGTGGCCGAAATCGAGTCACTTACTATTGCCCAGCAAGGGTTGTTTACCGACTGGCTCAGCGACGCGCGGATGCGGCTTAGTATGCCCGCCACCTTGTCAGAAGTGCAGCAGGCACTCCTGCAATCGTTTTCGCATCGGGAGTAGGAGATGAGCGCGCTCAAGATCCTGTTCTGGCTCGCCGGATTGACACTGATCGGCTGGTTTGCATCAGAGCTAGCCAATCATCCAGGCCGCGTGCAACTGATGTGGCAGGACACGCTGGTCGAGATGTCTTTAGTGCTGCTACTGCTACTCGTGACGGCGTTTGTTGCGATACTCATGGGAATCTTGCGCATTTGCGTATGGGTGGTCACCACGCCGCGTCGCTGGTCGGTTCATGCCAGCGAAAAACGCCATGAACAAGGGCTACAAGCCCTGACCGAAGCGTTTGCGGCCATGGCCTTATCGGATTATCATTTCGCGCGCAAACAGACCGAGCGCGCGCAGAAATTACTGGATGGTTCACCGCTATCGTTGATGTTCTCGGCGCAGCTTGCGCGGCTCGAGGGGGATGAAGTCAAGACCCGTCACTATCTCGAGCAGATGCTTGCCAACCCGCAAACCGAATTTGTCGCCACGCGCGGGTTGGTGGAAACCTATCGCCGCCGTGAGGACTGGCGCAAAGCCACCGAGCAAGCCGAAAAAGCATTAACCCTTCGCCCCAAAGATAAATGGGTCGCCACTACCCTGATTGATCTCTACTCGCGTCAGAAGCGCTGGCAGGAGGCATTGCAGGTCGCAGAAAAAGCGCGCAAGAAAAGCGTCATCAGCGCACAGGAATATAATCGCTTCTGGGCGATCATCCATTTCGAGCATGGGCGTAAACTCGTCGAAGCGAAGGAGTGGCACAATGCCAAAACCTTTCTGCAGCTATCGCACAAAAAATCGCCGGAGTTTATACCGGCGGCGGTGTTGCTTGCCAAGACGCACCACGCCGAAGGCAAGGCCGAGCAAGGATTCAAGGTATTGCAACAGACATGGAAGCTCGCCCCGCACCCTGATCTGGCAACCACACTTCACCTGATTTTTGGTGATGAGATTGCAAACAAGCGGTTCAAGCGTGTTGAGAAACTCGTTTCGGCGCGCATGGAGCATGTCGAAAGCCAGATCGCACTAGGCGACGCAGCGCTACAGGCAAACGATCTTTCGCAGGCTCGTCATTTGTTTAACCTTGCTTACGCGCAGGAAGAGTCAGTGCGTGTGTGTCGCTTGATGGCCGAGCTTTGTCAGCGTGACGCTGCATCTTCCGCCGATGCCACCACATGGCTCATGAAAGCAAGCAACGCCAAGGCGGATCCCACCTGGATCTGCCAGAATTGCGGCAACACCGAACCGCACTGGGACAGCCATTGCGCGCAATGCAGTTCGTTTGATAGTTTCGCGTGGGAATCGAAGCCACTAAGCTACGTTCCGCTCACTGGCGCGACGGGTTCTCCAGAAGCGGCTGCGGCGTAGCCACATCCGGATCGTATTTGATTTCTTCGAGATCGCGCAGTCGTTTCACCGGCGCAGTCTGAGTGTCTGCGGGCTTTGTCTCAGTGGGCGTTGCCGTCACCGGCACAGGATCCGGACGCTCCACCATCACTTTCGGCACCTCGCGCGTCACCTCAGGCACGGTCGCAGGAGCGGCGGCGGGAGCAGTGGCTGCCGAAGTTGCACCGGTTGTGGATGGCTTCGCATCCGTTGCTTTTGGCGTCGCAGCCGATGGTTTTTTTGCAGCATCCTTACTGCCTGATGGTTTGCTTCTATCACGCTTGCGCGTGGTTTTTTGCGGTTCATCCGCATAAACCAGACATTCGCGGGATGGCCGCGCGCGTTTTTTTGCGCTGCGTTTCTTGGGTTGTTTTTTCACGGCGAAGGATTTTTGGGATTTCTTAGCAGATGTGGCATCTGGCTTGATGATTTCAGCAGTGGAAGGCGTTTCGCACTCCGTCACACGCACCGGTGGCGGCACCGTCACCACGGTGGGAGATCCTTCGATCGTCGCGTGTTGCTCGTCTTTCGGGAAGCGTTTTACATAGATGGATTCCGTACCGCTTTCATTCTTCCACGGATTAAAGGTCGAACGCATCCGGTATTCGTGGGTGGGGTCTTTTGGAGCCGTGCCCACTGCATCGTTCCAGTCGTAGTGCGTGCCTGGTTCTTGATACCCGACTAAGCGAGTACGCGCATTCGGCAGTGGGTCTTTGTAGCACACAATATCGCCAAAATTCTTATAGCAGTAGCGCGATGGAAATTCCTGCGGCGGTTTATCAATCACGCGGCGATCGGGATCAAAATAATAATCGAGCTTGTCTTTCGACAGCGCGATTTCGCGCTCCACCGTTTGTTCAACACGCGATCCCCCCGCGCGTATCTCGGCGCAGGACGTGAGAAACACACACGCGATTAGTACCGCAAGCATTCGTTGCATAAAGCCTCTTTGTTTCCCCTATACTAACGCTTCGGCGGGGGTGGCTTCAATCGGCAGATTTTGCCGACTTTACGAGTGCGGCAATCCCTTCGCGGTAGGTAGGATAGGCGAGATTCACCCCCAGTTTTTTGCGGATTTTCTGGTTTGAAACACGGCGGTTGCTGCTATAAAATTCCTTAGCCATTTCAGAAAGTTGTGCCTGTTCGTAAGCGATCATGGGGGGTGGAGTGACACCCATCAACTCGCAAGCATAGGACACCACTTCATGCGCGGGTGCGGGTTCATTGTCACACACGTTAAAAACCTCACCGAAAAACGGTGTGCTGATCGCCTGTTCAAGCGTGAGAGCAATGTCTTCGACATGAATACGCGAAAACACCTGCCCTTCTTTATAAATACGCCGCGCGCTACTGGTGCGGATTTCATCCACCACGCTGCGGTCAGGGCCATAAATTCCTGCGAGGCGAAACACTTGCGCGCAAGACAGTTTCGATAACCAGTGTTGCTCGGCATCCACGCGACGTTTGAGGCGCGGATTGGGCGGGTTTACCGCTGTCGTTTCATCCACCCATGCGCCCTCATGATCGCCATACACGCCCGTAGTGGAGAGATACGCAAACCATTCGAGCTTAGGGGCATGAGTGAGCGAAGAAAGATGCTCGAGTGCTACTGGATCACCTTCCGGTGTAGGCACAATCGAATGCAGTGCATGTGTAACATCACCCCATACCGAATCCGGTATATTATCCAGCGCATAGACCGTGTAACCGAGTGATTCCAGATAACGCTTGCGCCCTGCATCACGCGTCGTACCGATGATCTGCCACTGTTTTAAGTCTAGGCGCTTGGTCAGATACTCTGCCGAATAACCCAACCCGAAACACAGAAGCGTGTTCACCGACTAGCTCAGTTTCTTTTTCAGCAACTCATTGAGTGCCGCCGGATTCACCTTACCACCGGAGGCTTTCATCACCTGCCCGACAAAGAACGCGAACAGCTTATCCTTACCCGATTTGTATTCGGCCACTTTATCGGGATTGGCCGCAAGCACTTCTTCAATCACTTTCTCGATCGCACCAGTGTCGGTTACCTGCTTCATGCCTTTTTCTTCAACCAGCACTGCGGCTTCTTTTCCAGTTTCCATCATCAGATCGAGCACGTCTTTGGCGATTTTGCCGGATATGGTATTGTCCTCGATCAAGGAGAGCAATCCAATCATCTTACCTGCATCAACCGGAGATTTTTCGATTTCAATTCCCGCTTTTCCGAGCCTTCCGAACAATTCGGAAATAATCCAGTTTGCCGCCAGTTTTCCGTCTTTCACCTTGGCAATCACCTGCTCGTAAAAATCAGCGGTCGTTTTTTCGGCGACCAGAATCGTCGCGTCATACGCAGACAGTCCTAGTGTTTCCATATAACGCTTTTTCTTTGCATCCGGCAGTTCCGGCATCGTGGCACGGATATTCGCGATAAACGCATCATCAAACTCGAGCGGCAACAGGTCGGGATCGGGGAAGTAGCGGTAATCCATCGCATCTTCCTTACTTCGCATGGTGCGGGTTTCGCCGGTTGACGGATCAAACAGTCGGGTTTCCTGATCCACCGTACCGCCGTTTTCCAGAATTTCCACCTGACGCGCGGCCTCGTATTCAATGGCTTTCATCAGGTAGCGCATCGAGTTGACGTTCTTGATTTCGCAGCGCGTTCCGAACGGTGCGTCCGACGAGCGGCGCACCGACACATTCGCATCGCAGCGCATATTACCCTTTTCCATATCGCCGTCGCAGGTGCCGAGATAACGCAGGATCGAGCGCAGTTTTTTCACATACGCACCGGCTTCCTCGGGCGAGCGCATTTCTGGCTCAGAGACAATTTCCATCAGCGCCACACCGGAGCGATTAAGATCAATAAAGCTGTATTTCGGGCTATGCTCATGCAGGCTTTTTCCGGCGTCCTGCTCGAGATGCAGACGCGTGATTCCCACCGTCTTGACCGACCCATCCGGCAGATCAATATCAATCTGCCCCTTACCCACGATCGGATCGAGATATTGCGAAATCTGATACCCCGACGGCAGATCAGGGTAGAAATAGTTTTTGCGATCAAAGATCGAGGTCTGGTTGATCTTGGCGTTGATCCCAAGGCCGGTGCGCACCGCCTGCTCGACGCAGGT
>CAZFOM010000007.1:9112-16425 GCA_964520155.1 uncultured Rickettsiales bacterium | reverse complement strand
ATCCCGGGCATCCCCGCATCCACCAGCGACACATTGCTGTTGGGCTCCGCACCAAAATCATTCGCCGCACCCGAAAATAATTTCGAGTGCGAAGAAACTTGTGCATGGACTTCCAGCCCTATCACCAGTTCCCAGTTGCCAGTTTTTCCTTGTACGGTGTAGCTAGACATATGCTTCTCCTAATGATGTCGTCATCGCGAGCACCGAAGGTGCGTGGCGATCCAGCCTGGATTGCGTCGCTTCGCTCGCAATGACGGCGCACAAAATATATTGATACTCTCTCACGGTATACTCCACCATGTTGGAAGCAAACCATGTTGATGCAGCGCAGCATGTGCGTGAAAAAATATCAGCGGCAGGAAAAACAGCGATGCATCAAGCATGGTTTTGCGGACAAATTTCGGTCTGGTTTCGATGATTTCGGATTCTTTCCATAAACGTAAATTCGGAATCCAGCGCGGCACTTCACGCATATATTGTGCGTAGGGTTCACCAAATTTCGCTTCTAAAAAGGCTTCCTCTTTCTTCACGACCATCGGGTAGTAGAGCACGAACGCGGCAACCATAACCACCAGCAACAGCAATACACCTGACTGTAACCCAATCCCCACGACACCGATAAACGAAAACACATAGAGCGGATTGCGCACCACACTGAACGGCCCATCACGCATCAGCGATTCATTTTTGATGCCGCCGATAAACAGCGAGCAAAACGGCCTACCCAGCACACACACCAACACCAGCACAAACCCAAGCCATGTCGAAATAAAATTCCATACTGTGTCACCGCCGATCGCAGGCTGGTTAAACATAAACAACACAATCACCACCAAACCAAACATCCGCGTATGCAGGATGCGTGCTTTGAGTAGTTTGGGGAGTGTGTTGATATTCGGTTCGGATTCCATCTTCACATCTTCTATAATTTAGATCATGTCATACCAGCGAAGGCTGGCATCCAGTTTTTTGCTGATTTCTGGATACCAGCTTGCGCTGGTATGACACAGATTTTTTTCAAACAAACTTCATACCTTGAGCGCCACAAACCCCGCCGATTGCTCCATCACCTGTGCCGTGCGAAGCAGGGTTTCTTCGTCGAAGGCGCGGCCGATGAGTTGCAGACCGAGTGGCAGGCCATCTTTATTCAAACCCGCCGGAATGGACATACCTGGCAGCCCCGCCATCGAGGCCGGAATGGTGAATACGTCATTTAAGTACATCGCCACTGGATCATCCATATTCTCGCCCGCGGCAAAGGCTGCGGTCGGTGCAGTGGGCGTCAGCAACACATCGCATTTCTCGAAGGCTTTTTTGAAATCTTCGGCAATCAGGTAACGCACACGCTGCGCCTTTTTATAATAGGCATCGTAGTAACCCGCCGAGAGCACATAGGTGCCGATCATGATGCGGCGCTTGACCTCATTGCCAAATCCTTCGGCGCGGGTTTTTTCATACATCTCATCAATGGATTTGAACTCGCTCGTCGTGCGGTAGCCAAAGCGCACCCCGTCATAGCGCGCAAGGTTCGAGGAGGCTTCCGCCGGTGCGATAATATAGTATGTCGGCAGCGCGTATTTCGTATGCGGGAGGCTGACCTCGACTACCTGAGCACCCGCAGCTTTCACCCATTCGATCCCCTTGTCCCACAGGGCAATGATCTCGGCATCAGTTCCATCCACACGGTATTCTTTCGGGATACCGATTTTGAGACCACGAATGTCACCGGTCAGTGCTTTTTCAAAATCCGGTGCAGGAAGTTTAGCCGAAGTTGAATCCATCGGATCATGCCCGCAAATGATAGACTGCGTGATTGCTGCATCGCGCACGTTGCGCGCAAACATACCGGCCTGATCGAGCGAACTTGCAAACGCCACCATGCCCCAACGCGAGCAACGCCCGTAGGTTGGTTTGATGCCAACAATACCACAAAACGCTGCGGGCTGACGGATAGAACCACCGGTATCCGAACCAGTCGCGGCTAAGCACATGCGCGCAGCCACCGCAGCTGCCGAACCTCCTGAGGAGCCTCCTGGCACGAGATCTTTATCCGATCCTTTTTTCTTCCACGGATTTTTTACGCCACCAAAATGACTCGTCATATTCGACGACCCCATGGCGAATTCGTCCATATTGGTTTTGCCGAGCATCAGTGCGCCGGCTTCCCATAATTTCTTGGTGACGAATGATTCGTAGGTCGGCTTAAAGCCTTTAAGCATCTTAGATCCGGCGGTCGTCTGCACGCCTTCTGTACAGAACAAATCCTTAATCGCGAGCGGGATTCCCTCGAGCGCACCACTCTGGCCTTTGGCTAGTTTCTCATCCGACTTTGCCGCTTGCTTCAGCGCAATATCCGCCGTTGTCACCACATAGGCATTGTTATCTTTGTTCAGCGCATCCACACGCGCGATGTACGCTTTGGTAAGCTCGGTCGCCGAGATTTTTTTTGCTTTCAGAGCATCGCGTGCTTCGGAGAGAGAGAGGTCTAGTAAATTTGTCATATTTAAAAAGTCTCTATTACTATTCTTTTCTTGTCATGCCAGCGTAGGCTGGCATCCAGTTTGGTTGTTGACGCTGGATACCAGCTTTCGCTGGCATGATAGTGAAATTTATCCTTGGTCTATTACTTTCGGCACGACGAAACAGCCATAATCCGACTGCGGGGCGTTAGCGATCACTTTGTCTTGGATATTGCCATCGGTGACTTCGTCCTTGCGCCATGGGAGTTTCTGGTTTGAAACACTCATGAGCTGAGGCACGTTATCCGTATTCACTTCATTCAACTGCTCGATCCATTTGAGAATCCCGTTCAGTTGCGCGGCGAAATAATCCGTATCTTTATCATCTACCGCAATGCGAGAGAGTTTCGCAATACGGGCGATATTTTCTTTGCTAAGCGACATACATTCCTATCCATTCGAACGTGTCATCCTGAACTTGTTTCAGGATCCATGAGCCGGTATACACTACCGAGATGGATGCTGAAACGAGTTCAGCATGACACAAAATAAAGACTTTGAACTCAGGCTTTTAGTGGATTCATTGGGTGATGACAATATGATTTTAGCAACCGCACACGAGCTTTCCGCGCTGCTTAAGCCCAATATGCGCTTGATGGGACTGGACGTCGGGGAAAAGACCATCGGCATCGCGCTCAGTGATGTGTCGCGCATGATTGCGTCACCGCTGGAGACGATTGAACGCAAAACCTTCACCAAAGATATGGAACGATTGGCGCAGCTGCTGGATATGCACCGCGTGGGTGGAGTCATTATCGGGTATCCCATCAACATGAACGGAACCGAAGGGCCGCGTTGTCAGTCGATCCGGCAGTTTGCACGCAATGTCGCAGAAAAACATCCGGTCCCGCTTTTGCTGTGGGATGAGCGCATGTCCACCATGGCGGTTGAGCGTACCATGATCGAAGCGGGCATGACGCGCCAACGCCGCGATCAGATCGTGGATAAGTTGGCAGCGAGTTATATTTTGCAGGGGTTTTTGGATACGAATTCGTTGCTTTAGTCATCCTGAACTTGTTTCAGGATCTATTTATCATTATGGATGCTGAAACGAGTTCAGCATGACAAAAGAAACCTCATGAGCGACCCCACCCTTTTTCTACTCATATTCTTCGCCTACCTGATCGGCTCCATTCCCTTCGGCCTAATCCTCACCCGTGCGAGTGGCCTCGGGGATATTCGTCAGGTCGGTTCCGGCAATATCGGCGCGACCAATGTGCTGCGTACCGGTAACAAGAAATTGGCAGCGCTTACTCTCCTGCTCGATGGGTTAAAAGGATTCTTTGCAGTGTGGTTGGCGCATTTCTGGTCACAATCCGATACCGTACTTTTGTCGGTTGGACTCTGCGCCTTGCTTGGACATCTATTTCCTGTTTGGCTGAAGTTCAAAGGCGGTAAGGGAGTGGCAACCGCCATTGGCGTTTGCTTTGCGATTGTCTGGCCTGTTGGTGTTTGGATCATCTGTGTCTGGTTATCGGTCTTTGCTATCTATCGGATTTCTTCGCTGTCGGCGTTGGTTGCCTTCACCACCGCCCCAGCGTTTTTCGCATGGCAGCATACGGATACGATGACAGGCTTTCCGACGATGATTTGGTTGCTCAGTATCGCCGCGATTCTGCTACTCACACACTCCGCCAACATCCAGCGGCTTGTCAGAGGCGAAGAACCGAAGTTTGGTAGCAAAAAATGAACTACCCCTCCCTCGCATCCTTCCCCATCCTCGATATCCTACGCCTGATACGCAGTGAGAATGTGGGGAATATCACATTCTTTCAGTTGATCACACGATTCGGCACACCGGCGAAAGCGCTCGATGCCATACCCGATATGGCAGCAAGTGGTGGAAGAAAAAAACCAATCACCATTTGCAGCAAAGCCGATGCCGAGCATGAGCTTTCCCAGATTGAGAAATACGGTGCGCGGTGCGTGGCATATGGTCACACGGATTATCCGACATTGCTTCACAGCATCTATGACCCGCCGCCGCTGTTGATCATTCGTGGACAACCGGTCTGGAAAAACAAAACCTGCCTGGCGATTGTCGGTGCGCGTAATGCGTCCGCGAACGGCTATCACTTCGCGCAGAAGCTCGCACGCGAAGCCGGAGCCAAAAACATCGTCATTATTTCAGGACTCGCACGAGGGATTGATACCGGCGCACACAAGGGCGCGCTCGATACTGGAACGGTTGGTGTGATTGCGGGCGGGATTGATTCTGTCTATCCACCCGAAAATGCCGATCTCTATCAGCAACTCTTTGAAAAAGGCTGCGTGGTCACAGAAAATCCGTTTGGCATGGCACCGCATTCACGCAGTTTTCCTGCGCGTAACCGCATCATATCAGGTATGTCAGCTGCCACACTCATCGTTGAAGCCTCACTCAAATCGGGTTCTCTCATCACCGCGCGTATGGCCGCAGAACAAAACCGCGATGTGTTTGCGGTGCCCGGCTCACCCCTCGATCCACGCTGCAAAGGCACCAACGATCTGATCCGTAATGGTGCCTATATGTGCGAATCGATTGAGGACTTACTACCGCATTTGATGCGTCAGAATGATCTCTTCAAAGAGAGTAAACCACCTGAATTCAAAGAATTCTCTGCCACCGAGGTGGAGATGGGCGAACTCGCCATCGCCCGCAAGCGCGTGCTTGAAAAACTAAGCCCCACGCCGGTTTTAGTTGACGAACTGCTCAGGCAATGCGACATATCCGCCCCCGCGTTGTGGCTTGCCCTACTCGAACTGGAGCTCGCCGGACGTCTGGTCCGAACCGCCGGAGGCAAAGTAGCGCTGAGGCTTTCGGGGGATTAACCATTCGTTAAGTAATGACACGTTAAAAGACCTCATTGTCCACTACTATATATATGTATCATGCGCGTCGTTGTTGTTGAATCGCCTTCCAAGGCCAAAACCATCAATAAATATCTGGGTAAGGATTATGAAGTGCTGGCCTCTTTCGGCCATGTACGCGATCTTCCATCGAAAGATGGATCGGTGCGACCAGATGACGATTTCGCGATGACCTATGAAGTGGATTCCGATTCGAAAAAACAGGTTTCTGCGATTGCGCGCGCAGTGAAAAGAGCCGATAGCCTGCTGCTTGCCACCGACCCTGACCGTGAAGGCGAGGCCATTTCGTGGCATGTGCTCGAAGCGCTGCGCGAAGATAAAGCGCTGCCGAAAGATATTGAGATCAAGCGCGTTGTATTCAACGAAATCACCAAAAAAGCTGTCACCGAGGCGATTGCGAATCCACGCGACATTGATATGTCGCTGGTGAACGCCCAGCAGGCACGTCGCGCGCTCGATTATCTAGTGGGCTTCACGCTCTCGCCGGTGCTGTGGCGCAAGCTACCCGGTTCGCGCTCGGCAGGACGTGTGCAGTCAGTGGCACTTCGGATCATCTGCGACCGCGACGAAGAAATCGAACGCTTCATCTCGCAGGAATACTGGGACATCAAGGTGATGATCCAGCACCCGCAACAGCCGGTGCGTGCTCGCCTGACCCATTACAACGGCGAGAAGCTCGAAAAATTTTCGATCCCCAATGAGACTGATGCTCGACGCATCACCGATGCTCTGTCGAGCAAGTCCTACCGCGTTTCAAAGATCGAACCCAAGCAAACACGCCGCAATCCCTACGCACCGTTTACGACTTCGACACTGCAACAGGAAGCCGCGCGCAAACTCGGTTTCGGTGCCAAGCGCACGATGCAGATCGCTCAGAAACTCTATGAAGGCGTGGATATTGGCGGCGAGACAACCGGTCTTATCACCTATATGCGAACCGACGGGGTGTATGTCGCGCAAGAAGCGATACAGGCCACCCGTGCGCTGATCGGCTCGAGCTTCGGCAATAACTACCTCCCCGAATCGCCGAAATACTACAAAGTCAAAACCACTAACGCACAGGAAGCACACGAAGCCATCCGCCCGACCGATGTTGCGCGCACGCCGAAAGAGATGGAGCGCTATCTCGATACGGATATGCTGCGTTTATACGAGTTGGTGTGGAAGCGCATGGTCGCAAGCCAGATGGAAAGTGCCGTGTTCGATGTGGTGAGTGTGGATTTCGTCGCCGAGGATAACAGTGCCACACTACGCGCCAATGGATCGGTCATGAAGTTCGACGGATTCTTGAAACTCTATCAGGAAGGCCGTGACGATGATGGTGACGACGAGGACGAGAGCCGTATTCTACCGCCGATGAAAGAAGGCGAAACCTACCGTCCGCAGGAAGTAATCCCAGAGCAGCATTTCACCGAACCACCGCCACGTTATTCGGAAGCAAGCCTGGTGAAAAAACTGGAAGAACTGGGCATTGGCCGTCCTTCAACCTATGCCAGTATCATCTCGGTGTTGCAGGATCGTGAATATGTCCGCCTCGATAAAAAGCGCTTCATTGCGGAGCCGCGTGGACGCATCGTCAATGCGTTTTTGGTGAGCTTCTTTCGCCGCTATGTGGAATATGATTTTACGGCGCAGCTCGAAGAACAGCTTGACGAAATTTCCGAAGGCAAGATGGACTGGAAACAGGTGCTACGCGACTGGTGGTCGCAATTCATCCTGACGGTGAATGACACCAAAGAACTTACCAACCAGAAAGTGCTCGAATCCATTGACGGGCTACTCGAATCTTTCATTTTCCGTGGCACCGCAAGCGGCACGGATCCGCGCGTCTGCCCAAGTTGCAGTAACGGACGATTGGGGCTTAAAACCGGCAAGTTCGGAGCCTTTTTGGGATGCTCAAACTACCCCGAATGCGGCTACACCAAACAAATTTCCACTGACGAT
>CAZFOM010000007.1:4734-9102 GCA_964520155.1 uncultured Rickettsiales bacterium | reverse complement strand
GTGCAAGATAGCGCCACCATCACCGGCGATAAGGAACTCGGTACTGATCCGGCAACCGGCATGAGTGTGATTTTGAAAAAAGGCCCTTACGGTTGGTATGTGCAATTAGGCAATGAGAAAAAACCCAAACGCGCATCGGTGAATAAATCCATCGCACCGGAGTCGGTGACGCTCGAAATGGCACTGTCCATGCTGGCATTGCCGCGTGAAGTCGGCAATCACCCCGAAAGTAAAAAACCCATCGTGGCAGGCGTCGGACGCTTTGGCCCCTACCTTCTCCATGACGGAAAATATACTTCGCTCAAAGGCGATGATGATGTACTCACCATTGGTATCAACCGCGCCGTGGATGTGCTCGCCGCCGCTGCCCAGCGCGGTGCTGGTCGCACCGGTGCCTCGGCACTTCGCACACTCGGCAATCACCCCGATGAAGGCAGTTCGATTGCGATCTATTCGGGCAAATACGGCCCGTATATCAAGTTTGGAAAACTCAATATCACACTACCAAAGAGTGCCGATGTAGACACGTTCTCGCTTGATGAAGCCGTTGCGCTGATTGCCGAAAAAGGTGGCGCGGGTAAGAAGAAATCGTCTGCAAAAAAAGCACCGGCGAAGAAAGCAGCCAAGAAAGATGATGCGGAAGAATCGGAAGTAAAAGCAGCTAAACCCAAGCGCAAAAAGGCTGTGGGTTAGGGCGGCCCTATTTTCCAAGGTTTTGTCGTCATCGCGAGGCACTTATGTGCCGTAGCAATCCAAAAACGCTATACGTCATTCCCGCGAACGCGGGAATCTCCAAAGCACAATCGTACAACCCTTACAAGGAGATGCCTGCGTTCGCAGGCATGACGATGTGATGCTGATTGTACTGGATGCTGAAACGAGTTCAGCATGACACGATATAGTCTGGATCGCCACGACACTTAAGTGACTCGCGATGACGACAGTCGATAATATACCACAGAATGCTTGTCCTTAGATCCCGCGATCAAGTCGC
The DNA here is from genome assembly GCA_964520155.1 of uncultured Rickettsiales bacterium. Lineage (GTDB taxonomy): Bacteria > Pseudomonadota > Alphaproteobacteria > Rickettsiales > JABCZZ01 > CAZFOM01. Next base: position 8,108 of record CAZFOM010000007.1, on the reverse strand, counting down.
GGGACGACGAAATATCCCTTCTCCCTCTGGGAGAGGGTTAGGGTGAGGGAGAGGGTTAGGGTGAGGGAGAGGGTTAGGGTGAGGGAGAGGCGACACAATTATGATGCCGACTGGACAGCCCATCTGCCACCTGTCATACTGACCCTGTATGGGTAAAAAATACGATAGTTCCAAGAAAGCCAAACCCGCTAAACGCCGCTCAAGCGAGCATTCCCGTTCTCGTCATGAAAAGCCGCGACACGAAAACGCCTCCGATACACGCGGAGGATTAGCTTCAACGACGACACTCATCATCACCGGCTTAAACGAGGACGGTGAACTGATTGCCAAGCCCTCACAGTGGGAAGAGCGCAAGCAGCCGCCTTACATACTGGTCAATGATCTGGGTGGACATGCGCCGTCCGTCGGTGACCGGATACTTGCCAAGCTCACGCGCTGGGATCGCCATTCGTTTGGCGCAAAAGTGATGCGGATTCTTCCCAAGGCGAATCCGTCCCGACTCATCGGTGTGTTTAAGAAACAAAAGGGATTCGCATTGCTCGTTCCGATCAGCCGGAAAGAAAAATGGGAATACCAGATTGCGCCGGCGCACTGGAAAGAAGCGCAGAACGGCGATCTGGTCGAGGCCTCCGCCCTGCCCCCGCGCCACACCTCGGGACGCGGCTGGCAACATGCCCAGATCGAGCAGGTGATTGGCACGATCCATTCGCCCAAGACCTGCTCGCTGGTAGCGATCGCGCAACACGGGATTCCGCAAAATTTCTCGGATGAAGCACTCGCACAGACAAAAGAAGCGGTGGCAGAAACCATCACACTCCATCACCGCGACGATATTCGCCATATCCCGCTAGTGACCATAGACGGTGAGGATGCACGGGACTTCGACGATGCGGTATGGGCGGAGCCCGATACGGATCCAAAGAACAAAGGCGGTTGGCACCTGCTGGTCGCGATTGCCGATGTCGCACATTACGTCCATCCATTCGATGCACTCGATAAGGATGCGTTTGATCGTGGCAACTCGGTGTATTTTCCTGACCGTGTCGTGCCGATGCTGCCGGAAGGATTATCGAATGGGGTATGCTCTCTGAAACCGAATGAGGATCGGTATTGCCTCGCCGTGCATTTGTGGATCAATGCAGAAGGCAAAACGATTCGGTATCAGTTCCTGCGCGGGCTGATGCGCTCGCACGCACGCCTCACCTACACGCAAGCGCAGGAAGCATGGAACCGCAAAGATGCCGATTTGAAGACCATTCTGGAGCCGCTATACGGTGCATATAAATCGCTGTCATCACACCGCGAGGAGCGTGGCACGCTCGATCTCGATCTGCCGGAATATAAAATTCAACTGGGAGAAGACGGTCATGTTGCGTCCATCGACAAACGCGAGCGGTTTGATAGCCATAAGCTGATCGAAGAATTCATGATCGCAGCCAACGTCGCCGCCGCGGATGCGATTTTGAACAACGGCCTGAAAGGCATTTTCCGCGTGCACGAACCACCGCCGAATGATCGGGTGGAGGAACTGCGGGAGTTTTTAGAAAAACTGGGATTTACGCTGTCGAAAGGCGACGGGCTGCAACCGCGTCACTTCAATAAACTACTGCAAAAGAGTACGGATACTCCGCACGCGCCGCTCATCCATACGAGCATCCTTCGCACCCAGACGCAGGCCTATTACAGCCCGAAGAATCTCGGGCATTTCGGTCTTGCCCTCACCCATTACGCCCATTTTACTTCACCGATTCGGCGGTATTCCGATCTGTTGGTGCATCGCGCGCTCATCAATCTATTGCATCTCAAAGAACAGCGCCGCGACGGCATGACCAAGGATCAAGCCGCGCAGCTTGGTACCATGGCCGAGCATATCTCGTTTACCGAGCGCCGCGCCATGCTTGCCGAGCGCGATGCGACCGAGCGCTATATGGTGCATTACATGGCTGCCCATATCGGCTGGACGGGCGAAGGCACCATCACCGGCATCAATTCCTTCGGGTTGTTTGTGACCCTGCCTGCCACCGGCGCAACGGGATTCGTACCGATCGGCACGCTCAGTCAGGATTTCTTTCGCTATATCGAAAAGGAAAAACTGTTTGTCGGCACCCGCACCCGCACGCGCATCCAGCTTGGACAGCGCGTGGTGGTGCGGTTACGCGAAGCCAACACTATTACCGGCAGCTTGCGTTTTGAAATGCTCGAGGTACTTGGAGCGCTACATCCGGTAGGTGCGGTGGAAGAACCCAGACACGAATTCCGCGAGCGCAAAGGCAAGCAGAAGCAAAAACACCGCGAGAAATCGCTCAAAAAAGATCACAAGAAGTCCAAAAAACGGGATTGAAACCGTCTTCTTTCCACGCTAATGAAACAATCATGTCACAAGTAAAAATCTACCAACCTACTAAAACCGCAATGCAATCGGGCACCGGCAACACCAAGGAGTGGCTGCTTGAGTTCGTGACTGCTGCACCAAAACCCGTAGATGATCTGATGGGCTGGGTCGGCCAATCCGACACACGCGAACAGGTGCGCCTATCTTTTGCCACCGAAGAAGAAGCTCTCGCCTACGCCAAACGCAAAGGCTACACCGTGCTCACCCAAAAGCCTAAAAACCGCAAAATTACCCCTAAATCCTACGCCGATAATTTTCGATTCACCAAGGTGGGTTGAGTTCTTTGTGTCATCCTGAACTCTTGTCTGGGCATAGCCTTTGGCGAAGCCTGATGTTTCAGGATCCACATTATTTAGCCAAAATGGATGCTGAAACGAGTTCAGCATGACAAAATCCCCTAACCAACTGATCTCATTTATTAGATTTTCCGTTTTCCGGTCATAATTTGGTAATAATTGGGTGCTATGGTAGGGGTGCCGAATTGGGGCAGATAATCAGGCAAGAGTCCTGAAACCATAGGGGATGGATAATATGAAACGTTTTACGATACCGTGTGACTTTGGCGGGCAGAAGGCACCGTTCCATATTTATGTGGGCGAGCCGGATCCGAGTAAGCACCCGATCATGAATCAGGCGAACTGGTTATCGAGCGAGCGCGGCGGGTCGGTGCCGCAGGAAGTGATGGACAGTTTCCAGAAGCTCCACGATATCGCTAAAGAAAACAACGTCTCGTTTGAGGATCTGTGTGTGTATGCACTTGGGCAGGCCGCAGACGGTGAAACCGGCGCACAGCCGCAGGTAACAGGTAACTAGGAACCAGCATGGCTGACGAGCAGAACCCACGACCACCTGGCAATCCCATCACGGCGATGGAGGATTCGCGGCAATCCTCGATTGACCGTTTTTATCCGTATGGTCGCGGCCCACGCGGACAAATCACGGGTCAGGAAGTCGGTGACGTGATGGAGGGGTTTGCCGAGGA
>CAZFOM010000007.1:0-4724 GCA_964520155.1 uncultured Rickettsiales bacterium | reverse complement strand
GCGTGCGGTGGCTGGCCTTTGTGCAAGAGTCGGAACTGGCTGCCCGCCGCAAGGAAATTGTTCGTGTTGAACGGCAACTGGAAATTGGCCCATTATGTGCGCCTGCGCATGATACATTCAGCGGTTACAAAGCAATTCACGATTACGGGCTTCAGGGTGAGACGGGATCCTTCCCCGTTCAGTTTAATCCCTTCACATTTGGTATCTTCGACGGGCAGATCTGTCAGAAATTTGAAGGAAGTGATTTTCCCAACGGCGAGTTGTCAAACCAGGAACATCTCAATTACGAGAAACACGCTTCGTTGCGCCGCAATATCGCTATTTTGCGTAACTATCTCTATGTGCATTATTTTGGTAAGAATGGCTATCAGCCTTTCTTAGAAGACGATCGCAAGGCCAAAGAAAAAATCGAAGATATGGCCAAGTGTTTAGGCGAAGGCCTAAGCAATGCGGTATCCAACAATGCCTTTGCCAACGCCATGAACCCAATTGATATGGCGCAAGCCAGCGATCCCGATCAGGGTGTCGTGTATCTCTATAACTACATGTTGCACTTGCAGGATAAGCGCACCTCCATGCGCAGCGCACTCAACCCTCTGAACTGGAGCACGATGCCAGGCACGCATTGGGAACTGCCTGCTATCGAGGATTCCCCGTTTGCCCCCATTTACATGAAAATGGAACAGCTTGGGGTGGAACCGTATATCGACTACACGCCGGACAGTCTGGGAGAAAAACTCGCAAACCTTGGCGTGCAGATGGACTTTACCCGTGCACAGCTTCGCGTACCGGAACAGTTATCAAAACCGGTGCGGGATGAATCCATTTATCTGGCGCGAAAAATTCTGGATAATTTCCGCATTCTCGCTGGCACCAATCCGAGAAACTCGAATCTGTCGATTAATGAAGCGGATGAATTACAGCAGATCGAGCGTATTTTTGACGTTTCGGTGGTGTATAAGGATAAATACTGCCAACTGGTGAACCAGTATCCCGAACTGACGAATAATCCCGCGTTTCAGTCTGCAAACGACGCGATTTCCAAACTCACCTATCTGGTGAAACTGCAAGCGCTCGAAGAACTGGATAAGGAAGGAAATTCCAATCGCGCGCAGCTCATGGCCGAGCTAATGGATCGGATTCCGCCAAGCCACCGCCCGCAGCCTGGTGAGACCTTCACCCGCCTGATGAGCCGCCTGGAGGCAGGATTAGAAGAAGCCGCCAGACTTCGCGGAATTGCTCCGCGCGCGATCACCAATCAGCAGTCGGTCATCGATGCCGCACAGGAAAAACAGCACATTGAGCAGCAAGGCCATATGGATGTCAGCAAACTGCTTCAGCAGGCTGCGGATAAGGACGCGGTGAGAAAGGCTGCGAATAACAACAACCTCCAATCACTCGAAAGCTCCCTGCAGACCGAGCAGGGACGCAAACTCGCACGCGAGATGGCGGCCAAACTGCCTGGTAACGACACACGCATTCTTCAGGCCAACCACCCCACCGCCAAAGCCATGGCGACGCATACGCATCAGTTGCAGGAAGAAGCGCGGCGCACCGCCGCTCAGCAAGCAGCGGAAGCGCAGCAAATTGCAGGGGTGACTAAGCAATAAAGAACCTCGCCGCAGGCAGCAGTGTATTTGTCATCGCGAGGCCTTTAGGCCGTGGCGATCCAAAGCAAAAGATGGATTGCTTCGCTACGCTCGCAATGACTCTGCAAGCAACGAGGAATACAATCCTAAGGCAGATTGAACCGCTAAGCCTTCGGATCGTAGTAGACTTTTTCATCCAATGTGCCTTCGGATTTATCCACGATCACCGTAATCACCGTGTCGCCGGTAATGTTAATCGTGGTACGCATCATGTCGAGAATTCGGTCAATCCCCGCAATCAGCGCAATACCTTCGAGCGGCAAACCGACCGAGGCCAGCACCATCCCCATCATGATGAGTGAACCACCCGGAATACCCGCCGCGCCGATGGAACCCAGCGTCGCCGTCAGAATCAGAATCATATAATGGTGCGGGTCGATATCAATACCGTACGCTTGCGAGAAGAACAGCGCGCAGATGCCGAGGTAAATCGCAGTGCCGTCCATGTTGATCGAGGCACCCAGCGGCAACACAAACGACGTGCTGGGTTGCGAGACTCCCATCCGTTCATTGGCTACACGCATGGCGGTTGGCAGGGTTGCTTTGCTGCTGCTGGTAGAGAATGCGAGCGATTGCGTTTCCATGACCTTTTTATAAAACGGCAACGGATTCATCCGCGTCGAGATAAAGAGCAACACTCCAAACAGGATATATTGCGTAAACAGTGCCGCCATCACCACGATTGCGAGATAGCCCAGCGCCACGATAATCGCGAACCCCTGCGTACCCACGACCCAAGCGATCAAGGCAAATACGCCGTAAGGCGAAAACTTGATCACGGCTTCGATGATTTTGAATACCACCATCGCAACCTGCTGTAGCAATTCACGCAGTTGTTTCACCTTATCGCCCAGCGAATTGATGATGATGCCAGTGAAGATCGCAAACACGACCACTTGCAGAATATGATCCTCCGCCATTGCCTTGATGATGTTGGTGGGGATGATGCTCACTAAAATCGCAATCACGATCTGAACGGCGTTCATGCCGTCATAGTTATTGGTGGGAGCAGATGCGCTCGGATTCGCAATCGCCTGCAACTGGCTCAGATCCACCCCCTGCCCGGGCTTGAACACTTCCCCAAAAAACAGGCCGATACAGACTGCAAACGCGCCGGTGGAAAGATACCACGCGACCGACTTCAGCCCGATTCGCTTGAAGGCTTTTGGTTCCGTCATGCTGGTGATACCCGCGATCAGCGAGAAAAAGATAAGCGGCACGACCACCATCTTGATGAGGCTGATAAATACCGTGCCTACAGGTTTGATGTAGGAAGTAAGAAATGCCGATCCGCTGATGCCGAACGCCTGCTCGAACGACAACCCCAACGGGCCATTTTGATTTAGCAGATACCCGACCGCCGCGCCGGCAACCAGACCAACCAATACTTTATGCCAAAGCCTCATATTCCCCACCCGTTATACGGTTTTGAAGCGTGGTTTATAGCCCATCAAGGTGCTTTTGCAATGGGAAAGAGAGGAGACAAGTTATTGCGGTATAAGGTTTTTCTCTTTGTAATACCGTGCCGCCCCCTCATGCAGCGGCACGACCAGCCCATCGGTTGCCATATTGCGAGGATTGAGAGTCGCAAATACCGGATGCAGGGTTTTGAAATTATCCAGATTATCAAACACCGCTTTCACGATTTCATACACAATGCCCGCATCCAGATTAGATGATGTCACCAAAATCGCTTTAGTGCCGATAGTGGCGATCGGTTCTGGATTACCGCGATACATACCCGCCGGAATCGTGGCTTTGTAATAATAGGGATTTTCGGAAATCAGGCCATCAATCTCTTTCCCTATCACGGGGACGATGGTGATTTCGCAAGTATTGGCCACCTCATTAATTGCCCCATTGGGATGACCGGCAAGATACACCACGGCATCCACTTCCCCCGCACAGAGTGCGGCGCCCTGTTTTGAGGCTTTAAGCTCCTTGAGTTCGGCGAAAGACCGCCTGCTCCATCCTTCCAGTTTAATCAGGCGCTCCATCGTGGCGCGCACACCGGAGCCAGCGGTGCCGATATTGACGCGCTTGCCGCGCAGGTCGCGAAATGAGGCAATGCCAGAGTCCTTGCGCACAATCACGGTCAGGGCTTCCACATGCAAGGAAAACAGGGCGCGCAGTTCGGTATCCGCACCGATTTTTTCAAAATCTTCTTTTCCGGCATAGGCATTATACACCCAATCGGTCTGCGCGATGCCCAGATCGAGATCGCGATCGCGGATGCCCTTGAGATTGAAGATCGAGCCGTCGGTGGATTCCACAAAACAACGGATGCCGTGATCCTTGGTGCCGCGTTTCACCAACCGGCAGATAGCACCCCCCGTGGGATAATAGACGCCCAGCTCGTCGGCCGTACCGATCGTGACAAATTTCTCGCCCGCACTTACAGCGTAGGAGGACGACACCATCCAGAAGCAGACGAGAACCCAAAGCACATAACGCATGACGTTCTCCTGACGCAAAAGCTGTGGATGACAGGGAGCCTTACGCGCCCATTTTGAACACGTTATTGATATAATCCGTCCAGAAGCGCTCAAGCTGTTTCAGCGCCACATTGGTATCCGCAAGCGCTTTGGCGTTTGGCGTTCCTGCTTTGGTAAGCGCCTCGATATTACGGTGATAGAGTTCATCAATACGCTGGCACAGCGTCAGGCCTTTTTCAGACAGTTTAACGCGGGTAGAGCGCTTATCGTGCGGCGAGCGTTCCTGCACCAGATAATTATTCTCGACCAGTTTCTTTACGTTATAGGAAACGTTCGAGCCGAGATAGTATCCGCGCACCGTGAGTTCGCCGATGGTGAGTTGCTCGGTATTGATGTTATAGAGGATCAATGTCTGCACGTTATTAATATCCTCGATCTTGAGGCGATCCAGCTCCGTCTTGATCACATCCAGAAACCGACGATGCAAACGCTCAATCAGCAAAATGGCTTCAATGTAGGTGTCTTTCACTTGCAACCTCGCGCTTATATGTAAGATAATGTTTTATATTACGTTTTGATAGCAGATGACAATCGGAAAAAACGCCTGTGGATTGTCTATTCGGTGCGGGCGCGCTCGTTG
>CAZFOM010000006.1:12962-36089 GCA_964520155.1 uncultured Rickettsiales bacterium | reverse complement strand
CGGATGATCGGGATATTGCCCGCCGACTGGTAATAGACGATCGAGGTGAACATGCCCAGGAATCGTGTCTCACCGATCACTTTACCTTTCGCGTCAAAGCGCTTGATGCCGATATAATCCATGGGTGCAGCGCGATGCACCACCGATTTACGGTTCGATTTCGTGATCTCCATCAGCTGCGGAATCAGCGCGAAATGTAGCACCTCCGGCGGCAAACCCTGCAAGCCCTGCGGTTTGAGTTCCAGATCGTCGTGCTTGAAAATGCCGAGCTCCGAACCCTCCACGACCGAAAGCTGCTCCTTGCCTTTCTTGTCGTAGAAATCGTATTCGATGTATCCGAGGAATACAAAATTTCTGTCTTTCAGCCATTCGAGAAACTGCTTTACTTCTTCGACCTCGTCTACTTTGAATGGCGTGGAGCGTGTCGATAGGATACGGATCTGATCCTCGACCTTACCTAAAATATCCTTCCAATCCGACACCGCCAGACGCACGGCCTTGAGCACTCGACTCAGGTGGGTTTCAAGCTGCGAAGGCTTCATTCCCTGCGGCAATGGAGACAACTGAAAATGCATCAGCGATTCGTGCTTGTAGGCGGCGCTTGCATCGTCGGGTTCGGCCACTCCATCGAGTGTGCCGTCCTTGCTGCGTTTGACGCGCAGGATCGGATGGATTACCTCAAACACCGTAAAGCCAAGGCGCGTGAGTTCGGCGGTGACCGAATCCACCAGAAACGGCATATCATCGTTGATGATCTCCAAAATCGTGCGTCCGCTCGCCCACCCGTCTTTCACCGGATCGGGTGAAAAAATCCGCATCTTCGGTGCGCCCGCTTTGCGTGATTGCATAAACTCATAACTCGATCCGGCAATCCCCGCAGCAAGCGATGGATCGAGTTTTTCGAGATCCATCAGCGGCATCTTGAGATAGTATTGCTGGGTGAAGGATACCAGCCCGACATCGGCTTTTTTGGGCAGTTTGGTAACGATCGCTTTGATGAGTGTGCTGAGCAGGGACTTATATTTGTCAGACATAAGGAGCAGTTGCGAGTTATGAGTTATCAGTTATGAGTGAACCACTTACCCCTGTCGAATGACTCTAGCAACCTTAATCTACATGTATTCTCTTCCGCTTACGGTCAAAAATCCTTTGCTTCCAGAGCTTTGCAGAATTGCGACAGGAGCAGGCGAGCGGATCATGCGTCATTACAAAACGGAAAGCCTTGTTACACTCAAAGAGGATGATTCACCGGTGACGATTGCCGATCAGGAGGCGGATGATTATATCTCGGCTGAACTACAGAAACTGCTCCCGCATGTGCCGGTGGTCTCGGAAGAAGGTGCGCAGGAATCGGTTGCGGATGAAGCCTATTTCTGGCTCGTTGATCCGCTCGATGGCACCAAAAGTTTTATCAAGGGCGGCAAAAACTGGACGGTGAATATCGGGCTGATTCACCGGTTTCGTCCGGTGCTGGGTGTCATTCTCGCGCCGGTGCATCGGGTGATGTATGTGGGCGAACTCGGTGCCGGCGCGTTTCGCATCTATGAAAACCAGCCAGCCGAAACCATCCGCACACGCACCATCCCCGAACGCGGCGCGAGTGTGATACTGAGTCATCATCATGCCAGTGAAGAAGCCAGCGAACTGGTGGGTGGCGTTCCTATTTATGAGCGCGTTGCCTCTGCGAGTTCCATCAAGTTTTGCAAAGTCGCCGAAGGCTCAGCCGACATCTATCCGCGCAAAGGCCCGACCATGGAGTGGGACACCGCCGCCGGACAGGCCATCGTTGAAGCTGCTGGTGGTGCGATGGTGGATACATACGGCAATCCCTTCCGCTACGGCAAACCGGATTTTCGCAATGGAGGGTTTACAGTCTATGGGAATGGTTGATACATACAGACATCTTCACGTGGAATGATCTTATGACGCTTCGTATCATCGCCGGTAAACATCGCGGCCGCAAAATTTTCATGAAAGAGGGCAACGATATCCGCCCGACCGGTGGCCGCGCGCGGGAGGCGATCTTCAATATCCTGATGCACGGACAGTTTGGCGGGGAGAACTCACCGCTGATTGACAAGCGCGTGGTGGATTTATTCTGCGGTTCGGGTGCGCTGGGCTTAGAAGCGCTTTCACGCGGCGCCGCACATGTGACCTTTGTCGATCAATCAGCGGAATCGCTCGGGCTCGTGAAATCCAATCTCGAATACTTTGGCGAAGAGCAGAGCTGCAAGACGTTTCGCTGCGATTCCTCAAACCTACCCAAAGCGCAAGCCAAATACTCGCTCGCCTTCATGGATCCGCCGTATAAAAGCGGCCTTGCACCTAAGGCGCTTGCAAGCCTTGCGAATGGCGGATGGCTCGAGCCGGACGCAGTTGCGGTAGCAGAAGTCTCGCAAAAAGAAACCATCGACGTGCCGCCCATGTATACGCTGATAGATCAGCGGGATTATGGGAATAACCGGATTTATTTTCTGCGGTATGTTGGAGCATTTTCCATTTAGCCGTGCGCGTTGTTATCCTTCGGACTCGGCGTGCTCATGTACTAAAATGTACACTCCGCCGCCTCGCCTCGGCTGCCTAGCGCACGACTAAAGCGAAAACGCTCCAGTTGGAAGGAGTGCATTTTCGCCGACGCTGAGCGAATGTTTGATTTCTGAAGAGTGTATTTTACGATTAAAACATACTTGTCATGCCAGCGAAAGCTGGCATCCAGAACTTAATCTTAGCTGGATACCAGCTTGCGCTGGTATGACAACAATACCTTACCTGTGGAGTTGAGGTTGGTTCCTCTAGCTTACCCCTCGCTTTTTTCTGCCTGAATTTCCTTACGGCGGGCGTCGCAGGCCTTTTTGATTTCCATCAGCGCTTTGCGCGCGCGCGTGCCGGCGGCTTTGTTACCGGCTTCAAACTTGGCGTCTTCCATGCGGAAGGTTTCTACGAGGGCTACGATCTGATCTCCGATTTTGGACATGGAATGCTCCTTACAGTTGCGGTTAGGATGAGCATCACATCATAAGAATGCGGCTTGTGCCACAGTTATTTTGGTTGATGGTAAATAGTTGATGGTTGATGGAAAAATTCTGACAGCCGACAGCTGAAACCTGACAGCTACTACCTCCCCCGACTATGCACATTGGCTTCGGCCATCGCGGCGGCCATGAATTCGCCCACCACATTCATACCGCTGCTTGCCATTTTTTTCACCACGTCTTTCGCGTTTTCATATACGGCAAGCTGCGATGTCACATAGGTGAAATGGGCTTTTTCGATTTTGGCATTTTCTTTATCTATGGCTTTGATCATCGCGTCCATCGCCTGCGCGGAGGCCTTAGCTTTGGCGCGCCCGCCGAGCATCTGCGCGAGTTTGGCTTTGATTTCAGGATCACCAATATGGTTGAGCAGATGCGCGACATCCACCTCAGGCCCGTGCTTATGGATATTCGCGTTCACGCTGTTTAACACGGAAGCGAGGTCTTCGACTTGTGCGTTATTCTCGCTGATGCGATTGGTATAATTGCGATCTGCTGCCTCGGCAAGCAGAGCAACAAACAACACGCAGTAATTTTTGTACCATTCCATCAATTGATAACGATCATTGCCATCGACTTTGCTGCGAAACGGTTCAGCCTGACCGGCCACGACTAGTTCTTTGCCTGAGAGATGCTGTGTGGGCAGCGCCACGCGCGAGACGGGATTGGCCTGAATCTGGCGCAATATGGCGATATCGTAAGCGAGCGATTCAACACTTAAGCGACCGGTGCGCTCAAATCCATGCGTGTTTGCTTGCGTGTATTGGCGAATCGCATCGTGAAAATACTCAATGCGTGGGCGCACATCTCGCTCGTTCACCGTCAGACCGTAGCGCGCCTCGACCTGCCGGATTTCTTCGTAAATCCGGCTCATCACACCTACGAGAGCCTGTTTCTGTTGTGCGGTCGCTTTCATACGGCTAAACGATTAACCTCGATACATAAAAGGTTCAACGTGAAAACACTCGCCGTATACATTCATTGGCCGTTTTGTGCTGCCAAATGCCCGTATTGTGACTTCAATAGCCATGTGCGGGATGCGGTGGAACATGCGCGCTGGAAACAGGCATTGCTTCGGGAATTACAACACTATGCGAAGCGTCTGCCCGAGCGAAAAGTCACCAGCATCTTTTTTGGTGGCGGTACCCCGTCTTTGATGGAAGCGGGTACGGTGGAAGCCCTGATTGCAGCAGTACAGGAACACTGGCACGTTGCAAACGATGTCGAGATCACGCTTGAGGCGAATCCGACTTCGGTTGAAGCGCAAAAATTCAAGGATTTCAGGCAGGCGGGGGTGAATCGCGTGTCGCTCGGCATTCAATCGCTGCACGATGAAGCCTTACAGTTTTTAGGGCGAAAACATACGGCGCGTGAGGCAATCAAGGCGCTCGATGTTGCGGGTTCGGTGTTTGACCGGCATACGTTCGATCTGATTTACGCAAGGCCGAAACAAACTGTGGAAGCGTGGGAGGAGGAGCTGAATCAGGCGCTTGTCTTTGCGAAAGGACATCTCTCCCTCTATCAGCTCACCATAGAAGAAAACACACCGTTTCATCTGTATCATCAGCAGCAGAAATTCACGCTGCCGGAGGAAGAAGTCGCGGCACGGATGTATGAACGCACGGCTGAAATCACCAGAGAACATGGGCTTGAGTGGTATGAAGTGTCGAACTATGCGGCAGTGGGGCAGGAAAGCCGGCATAATCTCGCCTATTGGCGCGGTGAGGATTATATCGGCATCGGCCCGGGCGCGCATGGGCGATTTGACGATAGTGGTCGCATCGCCACCCGCACCACCAAAATGCCAGAGAAATGGCTTACGCAGGTGGAAGCGAGTGGACATGGTATCCATACCGAAGAAGTGATTCCGTTCGCATCGGAACTCGACGAACGCATCCTGATGGGCTTGCGTGTGCGCGAAGGGATCCATTTTACGCGATTTAAGGAACAGACAGGAAAAGAATTGCTACCGTTGCTGCGAACAGAAAAACTTGAACGATTCGTGCGCGAAGGGTTTTTGGTGCAGGATGAACATCATATCGCGCCGACCAGCAAAGGTGCATTAGTACTTAATCACCTCACCCATCAGTTACTGTAGAGACATTTTGTTTCCTCGCTGCTTGCGTCGTCATTGCGAGGCGAAGCCGAAGCAATCCATCTTTTGCTCTGGATCGCCACGGAGCTAACGCTCCTCGCGATGACGCTCCGAATTTAGCGTAAAAAACTATCCTGCGAGGGTTCGATCGTCACGAATCCGCTTTCGGTGATCTGCATGATGGCAAGTGCGCGCTCAGCCACTCCGTTGTTGCGGAAGCGGAATATACCGTTCGCCGGCCCGTTGAATCCCACTGGATCGGTCAGTGCCGCATGGGAGAAATCCGCACCTTCGGGCAGCAGCGCGAGTGTCGCCGCCAGTGCGGTGGCATCGTAGGCAAGGCTCACACGGCGATCGGGGCGATACCCGAATCGCTCGGCAAAACGCTGCTCGAACTGGCGATTTTTTTCGAGATCCGCACTGGCAAAAATCCCGCCGCGCAAGGTTGGAAAGCGCAGTACATCCGGCGTGTCCCACAATCCGGTGCCAAGCAGCGGCAGATTCATACCGCTGATTTTCTCGGCGGCCAGCGCGTTGTGAATCATCGCCAGACGCTCCCCGCCTTCGGCAATCAGAAGCGCCTTGCGTCCTTCTGGTGGCATCTTGAGGATCGAGGCAATGCGCTTGACTTCCCGCATCACAGAGGTGGCATCCTGCGGGTAATACTCAATCGGCTGCGCCACCACGCCTTTGGCTTCTGCCTGACGCAACAACTGCTTCATCACCGTGTTGCCATACGGGTTGCTTGGCGCCAGCCCTGCGATCTGCGTGAGGTTGCGCGTGAGTGCAAATTCGATGACGCGGGTGACCTGCTGATCGGGAATAAAGCCAAACAGATATACGCCAGGTGACAATGCTGACGTATTATTGGAAAAGGTGATCACCGGTATGGTCTGGCTGCGCGCGATCGGCGCTACGGCGGCCACCTGATTGCCAAAGACCGGCCCTAATATGATGTCCGCACCCGCATCCACTGCCTGACGCGCGGCCTCTGCCGCTTGATCTGCCGTATCGCCCGTATCTTTGGGTAACAGTTCGACGGTGCGCATCTGCTTGGATTGTGGGATTCCCTCGTATTTATCGAAAATCGCCATCACCGCTGCATCCTGCATGGCTTTGCCAAGCGCGGCGTTTGCGCCGGTGAGCGGCACCAGTAACGCGACCTTGACCGATGGCCCCGTGGGCAGTTTGCGCCCAGGCGCATAGGGTGCATAGCCAGGCGAGGGTGGCGGCGGAATTTCACCCATCGCCTGACGCTCCGCTCCCATCGGCGGTTCCACCGGACGCTTTGGAGGATAGGCGAGGCAGCTGCTTAAAGTGAGTGCCGCAAGCAGCAATACGAAAAGACGAGTCAGCGAAATCATAATCCTACCTGTTTTATGCTTTTCTATTTTGGCGTGAACATTAGTATGGCTTCCAAACCCTGTCCAGTCACATGAACGATAACCCCTTACTTCCTGGCTTGTATATTGTCGCTACCCCGATTGGGAATCTGGGCGACATTACCCTGCGCGCGCTCGCCACGCTTAAGAAGGTGGATCTGATTGCGTGCGAAGATACGCGGGTGACGGGAAAGTTGCTGCATCAGTTTGGCATTAAAACGAAGATGATATCGTACCACGAACACAATGCGCGCACCAAAGGGGTGGAAGTGCTCGAAACACTCAAGGACGGTGGTACGGTCGCGCTCACTTCGGATGCCGGCACGCCGCTCATTTCTGATCCTGGGCACCGGCTAGTGAAAGATGCGCTCGATGCGGGGATTGCGGTCTATCCCGTGCCTGGCGCGTGTGCAGCGATTGCAGGGCTTTCTGGCTCGGGGTTGCCCACGGATCAGTTCGTGTTTATAGGGTTTTTGCCTACCAAAGCCGGTGAGCGCAAGGCGCTTCTAGAACCACTTCAGAACCTTCCTGCGACATTGGTGTTTTACGAATCTGCCCCCCGTATTGGTGCAACCCTCACATTTCTTACGCAGCAGCTTGGCAACCGTGAGGCGGTGGTGGCGCGCGAAATCACCAAGCTGCACGAAACGCTTTATCGCGGCAGCTTGGCAGAATTGTCCGAGTGGTTTTCGGCAAACGACGTGAAAGGGGAGATCGTACTGATGGTGGCACCACCTCTGAAACAGGATACGCAGGAGATCCCGCTTGATGATGCGCTGATGGCGGCACTGGAACAGATGTCGGTGAAAGATGCGGCAGCCTTTGTGGCCGAGCAGACCGGACGCGCGCGCAAGGACGTGTATAAGCGTGCGATTGAACTCAAACCGAAACGCGCCGGTCATGGTTGACAGCAACGGATTTTCGCACCGTCGCGAAGCCCAGCTATGGGGCATGGTGGCAGAGTGGTTCGCGTTTCTGTTGCTGTTTGCCAAAGGCTATTCCATCCTGGAACGCAACTGGCGTTGCCCGCTCGGTGAAATTGATCTCATCGCGCGTTATCGTGAGACGGTGGTATTTGTCGAAGTCAAAGCGCGGGCAAGCAAAATGCAGGCGATGGAAGCGATCACCGCGCATCAGCGCGCGCGGATTCAGAATGCGGCGGGGGTGTGGATGGCGTCGCATCCGAAATCAGCCACATCTGGCATTCGTTTTGATTGTGTGGTAGTAACTCCATGGACATGGCCGCAGCATATCGAGAATGCGTGGCAGACCTGAAAATGCGAGGTGTAGGATGCGATACGGATTCGTGATGTTGACGGCTCTTTTACTGTTATCCGGCTGCGGCCCAAGCGTGGTGCTCACCGCCGGTTCGACCGCCGGCGTGGTGGCGGCGCAGGAACGCACCGTGGGGCGCGCGGTGGATGATCTGACGATCAAGACCGCGATTCTTAGCCGCTATGCGCAAAAAGATGTCAATGATCTGCTCGTCAATGTGGATGTGGAGCTAAGCGAAGGGCGCGTGATGCTGACCGGCAGCGTGGATAAGCCTGAAACCGCGATCGAAGCGGTCAAACTCGCCTGGCAGGTGGAGGGCGTGAAGGAAGTCATCAACGAACTGAAAGTGAATGACAAAGGCAACTGGCAGAAGTGGATCACCGATGTGTGGATCACGCAGCAGATCCGCGCGCGACTCCTGCTTGAGAAAAATGTGCGCTCGATCAATTACACGGTCGAAACCGTGCACGGCACCGTGTATCTGATGGGTATCGCGCAGTCGCAGGAGGAGCTTAACAAAGTGACTTACATCGCCTCGACCACGCGCTATGTGCAGGAAGTGATCAGCCATGTGCGGATGAAGGATGATCCGAGGCGGGATGCGGTGAGGGGTTTATAGTTGTCACCCGCTTTGGCTTCAAATCTGCTTGCGATGGAACCTCCTCAAAGCAGTCATGTACCAAATCGTACACTCCTGCTTTTCGGTCTCCATCGCTTCGCGCTTTTTTGCCAAAGCGGGTGACGTAAAATCCATCAACCATCAACCATCAACCATCAACATTAACCATTAACCATCAACCCCATGCGTATCGCCATCCAGATGGATCCGATTGAATCCATCAATCCTTATTACGATTCCACTCTGCTGATCGGTGCAGAAGCCTGCAAGCGCGGGTATGAAGTATTTTATTACACGCCGGATACACTATCGTTTGATCGTGGCGTGGTGAAAGCCTATGGGGCGCCGATTGAGATGCGCTTGCAAGAGCAGGATTATTACACGCTCGGTGAATTTGCGCATATCGAGCTTTCGAGCATGGATGTGGTGCTCATGCGCAACGACCCGCCGTTTGACACGGCCTATATTACCGCGACCTATATCCTTGAAAAACTCCAGCCCAAGGTGCGGGTGATCAACGATCCGTTCCATGTACGAAACAATCCAGAAAAATGGCTGGTGCAATCGTTTCAGGACATTACCCCGCCAACGCTGATCAGCCGCGACCTGCGATTGCTGGATGCTTTCCGAAAAGAACATCAAGATATCGTGCTCAAACCTCTTTACGGGTTTGGCGGTCACAGCATCTTCCGCATCCGCAAGGACGATCCGAATTTCTTAAGTTTTCTCGAGATGTTTTTTACCTCGACCAAAGAACCGATCATCGCGCAGGCGTTTTTGCCGGAAGTGAAAACCGAAGAAAAACGGATCCTGATTATTGGCGATACGATCCAGCCGGTCATGAACCGCAGACCTGCAGATAACGAAATCCGCGCTAATATCCGTGCCGGCGGCTCCGGTCATACGATCGAACTTACACCCAAACAACGCGCCATCTGCGAGCGCCTGATCCCACATTTCGTCGAGCGCGGATTCTTTCTCGTGGGACTCGACATGATCGGCGATTATGTGACGGAGATCAACGTCACCTCGCCCACCTCTCTGCAATGGACATCCCGCGCTTACGGGTTGGATATGGGGAAAGTGTTCTGGGATGCGGTGGAGAAGAGTCGTTAGTTGTTTTTATCATTTCCGCTGGCTGCAAATGAGACGTTTTTGCGCTTCCGCTGCGCATGTACTCAAACGTACACTTGCGCTGCGGTTCTCAAAACCTCTCATTTTCGCTCACCGGAAATGATAAAACTAAAAGACAATAGTCGTTGGTCACGACTCATGACCAAGGACTCATGACTAGGGACTAACAACTACCCCAAAACCTCTTTCGGCACGGCATTCGTAAGTTGCTGTTTGTTCACTTCCAGCAATTCACCGCGCGGGATTTTTCCCAAGTGAAACGGGCCGTAGCTCATGCGCACCAGCCGGCTCACTTTACAGTCGAAATGCTCCATGATGCGGCGGATCTCGCGGTTCTTTCCTTCGGTCAAGGTCATGCTTGCCCATTTATTCTGGCCTTCGCCTTTTTCAAAGGTGAACTCCGCCGGATCATAGCGCACCCCTTCGATCTCGATGCCGTTTTCAATGCGTGAAATCGCCCGCGCATCGAGATTGCCATGATACCGCACGCGGTAGCGCCGCTTCCAGCCGGTGCTTGGAAGCTCGAGAAACCGCGCGAGCGCACCACTGTTGGTAAGCAGCAATAGCCCTTCTGAATTGAGATCGAGCCTGCCCACCGAAATCACACGCCCAAGCTCTTTGGGTAACGCATCGAACACCGTCGGACGACCTTCGGGATCCTTATGCGTGGTGATGAGGCCTCTCGGCTTATGATATAGCCATAGCCTGATACGTTCCGGCTTCGTAATGACTTTCCCTTTAACCGTGATAGTCTGATGTTCGGTTACATTGATCGCGGGCGACAATACTTTCACACCGTCGAGTTTCACCACGCCTTCTTCGATCAGTTTTTCCGCCTCGCGCCGTGAGCAGATGCCAGCAGCCGCGATGACCTTGGCAATGCGCTCGCCTTTCAGGGTTTCTGACATGCGGCTACGAACGCTTGGAAGATCGCGCTATCGGCAGGGGTGACATGGTATTCGGGGTGCCACTGCACGCCTAAGCAGAATGGGTGGACGGAGGATGGCAACTCTAGTCCTTCAATCACGCCGTCGGGCGCAACCGCGTTCACCACCGCATCGGGTGCGAGTTTTGCCACTGCTTGATGATGGGCAGAGTTTACCTCGGCAGAATCGGTACCGATAATCCGGTGTAGCAACGTGTTTTTTGCAATGGTGACGGCGTGGCCAGGCTGCGTGCGCGGATTTTTCTGCTCATGTTCGAGCGCGTTTTGTACTGCATCAGGAATGTGCTGTATCAGCGTGCCTCCCAGCACGACATTCAGCAACTGCTCGCCACCGCAGATGCCTAACACCGGTTTTTTTGCGGCGATCATGCCCTTCGTGATCGCCCACTCAAACTGGGTGCGATTATCCTTCGTGACCACGGTTTCGTGCTGGTGGGTTTCGCCATACATCGAAGGCGGAATATCGAACGCGCCGCCGGTGATGATCAACCCGTCCAGCATCGCGAGATACTGTGGCGCAAGTGTCACTTCATGTGGCAAAGGAATGGGGATGGCGCCCAGTGCGCTCACCGAGGAACAATAGTTCTCACGCACGGCGTACCACGGCATTTTCGAGTAGCCGCCAGTGGTTTCGTAGTCCAGTGTGATGCCGATGATGGGATTTGGTTTCATAACGATAGTGCTTGATTTTCTAATGACATTACACGTTTAATACAATCATAGTTTTGAACGTATCAAAACAGGAGAGCATATGTCGTGGGTTTCCCTCATCAGTGTCATCATCGGGTTTTCCGTCGTCATCGGCGCGATCATCCATGGGACGAACGACCCTCTCTCCTTCCTCAGTATGCACGGATTCATGATCGTGGTTGTGGGCACGGTGGCAAACGCCTACATGAGCTACGAACATATCTATGTGAATAAAGCGTTTCGTGCCATGTGGCATGTGATCCAGAAAGCCAAGGCCACCCGCGAAGGGCTGAACGCCGAGATTATGCGGCTCATCAAATGGGCGTATCTGGTGAATACCAAGGGACTTGCCGCACTTGAAGGCGAAAGCAAGAAAGTGAATGAACCACTCCTGCGCTATGGGCTGGAGCTGGTGGTGACCGGCTACCGCGCGGACGATGTGCGCAGCATGATGACGACCGCCGTCGAAGCCGATTACGAAAAAGCGGTGACACCCGTGGCGGTGCTCAAAAACATGGCGTCCACCGCACCGGCCTTCGGGATGGTGGGAACGCTGGTGGGGATGGTGATCATGCTCGGAAGCCTCAATTTCGAGGAAGCGGGCGGTATGGATATGATCGGGCACGGGATGGCGGTGGCACTGCTTGCTACGCTGTATGGCGTAGTCATGGCGCGTCTCATGTGCTTACCGGCTGCGGATAAACTTAAGCAGCGTCAGGAGATTTACCGTTTCCGTAATCATATGATGGTGGAAGGATTATGTCTTCTGGCCGAAAAACAATCGCCGCGCTTCATGCAGGATAAGCTCAACAGCTTCCTCGATCCGTCTATCCATTTCAACATTGATACCCAGATCAAGAGATAAGCATGACGGATGCGCTGGAGCCTCCCATGACGGATACGACGGCACCTGCCGCGCCTGAAGGTGCGCCCACGCAACCGCCGCCCAAGCCGCTGGGCAAAAGCAGCGGCGGCGGTAAACACCCCCCAACCTTTCTGCACAAAAAAGCCGAAGCGGAGGAAGAAGGGGTGGATGCGTGGCTCATGACCTATGCCGACATGATCACGCTGATCTTGTGTTTCTTCGTGATTATGCTGTCGGTGTCTGAGCCGAAAATGGAGAAGTTCGAGAAGCTCAAACAGAAACTCACCGGCGGGTTTATCGAGCGCACGATCGAAGTGCCGCTCAAAAACACCTTTCAGGAACTCCAGCGCGTGATCGAAGATCAGCAGGTCGAGCGCGATGTGAGCGTGGAACGCGCCGGCAACGTCATCCAGTTTGAAATGGGCGGAAGTATGCTGTTTGAACCAGGCAGCGCGACGCTCAAGCCCGAGGCTTATACCTTGCTTGACAAGCTCGTGGTGACGGTAATCAACTCAGGCATGAAAAACTATACGATGGACGTGGAGGGACATACCGATAACGCGATCACTTCCAATGCGCAGTTTCCCTCCAACTGGGAACTCTCGGCGGCGCGTGCGGCAACCGTGGTGCGTGTGCTGCTTGAACGCGGCATCCCTGCTGACAAGCTGAAAGTCGTGGGCTTTGCCGATACCCGCCCCAAACCGAACGTGCCCAATGTGGATGCGTATGGCAACGATATCCCGGAAAATCAGGCGCAAAATCGGCGGGTGGTGATCAAGATAGAATCCAGAAATTAGGGCATATCACCAGTTACTACTAAGGCTTGCTGCAAACAGCGCTTTTCTGCGCTTCCGTTACGCATGTACTGTATGTACACTTGCGTTACGGTTCTCGAAAACGCGCTGTTTTCGCCGCGCCTTAGCGTAACTGATGACACGCCCTAGAAGTCGAGAATGGAAGAAGTCGAGAACGGAAGAAACCGATGTGTCTCCGTTCCAGCGACTTTATAGTCATTGCGAGGAGCACGGCGACGAAGCAATCCATTTTTAACAAGGTGATAGCTTCTGGATTGCCACGCCAAATCTATGATTTGGCTCGCAATGACTCATTTATACCGCATCATCATTATGAAAATTATTATATGTCAATATATTATAAATTATCTTGGTCTTAATCAAAGTTTCATAGATTGCGGCTAATATAGGGAAAACCACGTTGTTTCCCTATGCCTGAGCCCAGACGATCCATCACCCTCCCCAAAGCCGATAAAGGCACCATGGCCTATAGTTCCGAGGATCCCCACAATCCTGGACTTAAGGAAATGCTGCTGGAAGCAGGGTTTGAGCTGAGTGAACCTGAAGGAAGTAACAAACCCGTATTTACGTTCAAAGACGATCCGCGCATCTCCATCAAATTGAATGTGTTCAATAACGGCGTTGATATCGCAAATTCCAAAAAAAGGCTATATTACTTGAATGCAAACCTTGCCACGCACTACGCACAAAAGCGAGAAGCAAGCCCGAAACCACCCAAACTTACGCTGGAGCAGGGATTTGAGATACTGCGTAGTAATCCACTAGTTATCCCAGAATCAATATTAGAAGATATGGGCATGATGAAGCTGCCGGTGTCTAATTCTACTACTAAAAAATATGCGTTTCCCGATAAACCGGATCAGGTTTTTACTCTTACACTTGCAGTCATACCAGGCGCATCAGTGACATCAGTAGATGTCAATCGGCTCCGTAGGGAATTAGATCGCTTTGTCGGTCTATATTATCCTCATTTGATGCCTGGTAATCAGGCAACCCAATCCAATCCGAAGACTCTCAGTGAGCTAACTACAACTGTGCTCAGCGCAGGTGATAATCCTCAGGGCGCACAACAATTAGCGTTACTACCTATTCCCGTCATTCGGGGTGATCGTCAGATCGCTCCAGGCGTTTCCTGTCACTACCATGATTCACAGCTTGTCCCGTATTCCGAAGTGAAAGCAAAATACCTGCGCGACTATGTTTTTGATAGTGAATATGTCCGTATGGACAATGAGGATGGAAGCGAGAAGGGATTCGACGGCTTGCTTTATAAGCATAAGCGGTATCCCCATCTGGAGTTAATTGTTCCCAAAAAGAAACCGGATGTCATCGATGTGCGACTGTTTCGTAAGGAAATAGAGAATACCAATCAGCAAATAGAGAAAATTAACGCACGCATTGCCAAGGGAGAAATTACCCTACCTCCTATGCCCAAAGAGGAAAAACCGGTTCGTATTCCTCCGGCAAAAATAGAAATGCACGGCGTGGAAATCATGATTCACCGCTCGGATGATTTTATCAAGATCTGGCTTCCCGATATTCCCACCATCCGAAGCCGTATAGCGCGTCCTCCTTCATCCACGCCATTTCTAAACGAAAATATATTTGAGGAGCATATTCTGGCGCTTGCGGAAGGGTTAAAGCGATATGCCGACTACAGTAAAACGCTTGCCACTCAGTATGGCTTCTATTCTTCAGGTAATGACGATCATTGTACGTTTACACATCCACTGATCCCCAAAGCCCGATTTGGTTTCAGCAAGGAAAAACCGCTCTATCTTTCGGAAATGGATCATTTCTTTGCTCAGGCGATCGGTGCCGCCGAAAAGGCACTGCCTGCGTTTGAAAAACGACTACAGGATTTGCACAAGCGGGGCTTTTTGGTTTCTCTCGAATCGGTGCCAACGCGCGCGTATAAAATCGTGAGAGAGGATGCCGATTTTGAACCGGTATGGATTCCGCTAAGAGGGCAAACCGGTTTTCCGAAAAAAGATCCCACCCCCGTTTTTGATGATCTTGAGAAACGCTATCCAAAATCCAAGACACACGCGGAGCGCGTAGTACCCGCCAAAAGATCCAACATACCCAGCGACATGTATCTTGCCACCGCTAAGCCGTATAAGCCGGTCAGTGGAGACGACTCCTGTGCTTTGGTACTGGATACGTCATTCCTGCTGGATCTGGTGCATAAACGCAGCGAGCGACGAACCTTGCTCGATCTCATTTCTCTCACTTCGCAACTCGCTACCACCCGACCCATCTATATCCCATCCTATGTTGCAGATTATGAGTTGGGGCGGTTTATTCCTGAGGACTGGAAGGCCGGCAATGCGAATACGGATGCTCGGTTTTCGACGACGCATATGCGCGAATTCATGGCGAAAGCATCGCGCATGTATATTGATGAAAAAGGAAAAAAGCATGTATTCACGCCAGAAGGCGGCAATCCCAATATCATTGTGTGGTGGTCTCCCTCGCAGGCAGAGTTTTACGAAAATATGAGAACCCAAAAAATACCTCGAGACAAAATGACGGATCAGGGAGAAGTGTTTTGCAAACAATGCGCGCGAAGCATGACCACGAACATACCGGTGAAAATTGCGCTTTCCGACAGAAAATTCGTGATGCGGCAGGATGAACATTTTTCTAACGGGAGATCACCAACAACGCTCGTAGGAAGAGGCGTGGGCGTGGTGCATACGCATGAATTTGTATCCGCGTTGAGCGATGCGTTTGGTGACAAGTTGGGAATCACTCTGCATGAGCGATTTGGTGGCCCGAAACGATCTGTCTCCAAGGATGAGTTAATTGCTAAAATCAACAAAGGCGAAGGACACACGAAACTTGATAAAAAACGTGCGTTTGAAGATCTGGGGATGAGCAAGGAAGGGCGATTAGAGGCACCACTTGCCGACTATATGAATTGGGGGGCAGAGAAGATACTTGATCGATCGCGAATTCGGCTGAATCCAGAGCTATTTGGTAATACCAATCGAGGAAATTCCAGATAAATTATATTTCGTTATCGGTTAATGCCTAATCCCTAGCAACCGGCAGATCGCAAACGTCAGTTCCGAGCGGTTGAGGGTGTAGAAGTGAATATCGTTGATCCCCTCTTTGCGCAGCAGGCGGCATTGTTCGGCGCATACGGTTGCAGCAATCATGGCGCGGGTGGCGGGGTCGTCATCCAAACCGTCGAATAAGGAAATCACCCAGTCGGGAATACTCGCGCCGCACATGGCCGAGAATTTGATCAGTTGCGCCACATTGCCGATCGGCAGCAACCCGGGCACGATCGGGATCGTGATGCCCGCGCTGCGCACCATTTCGTGATAACGCAGAAACACATCCACATCGAAGAAATACTGGGTGATAGCGCGCGTCGCACCGGCGTCGATCTTGCGCTTGAGCGCGTCTATATCCTGCGCAAAATTTTTGGATGCCGGATGTTTTTCGGGAAATGCGGCGACACTGATTTCAAAATCGGCGATGCGTTTGATCCCCGCCACCAGATCGCAGGAATAAGTATAACCCTCAGGATGCGGCGTGTATTCTTTGATGCCAGCCGGCGGATCACCGCGCAGCGCCACAATATGTCGCACGCCTGCGTCCCAGTAATCGCGGATCACCTGATCGACTTCGGTGCGGCTCGCCGCCACGCAGGTCAGGTGTGCCGCCGGTTTGACATCGGTTTCCTTGAGAATGCGTTTGACGGTCTGGTGGGTGCGTTCGCGCGTGGAGCCGCCCGCGCCATAGGTCACCGAGACAAAGGCAGGTTTGAGCGGTGCCAGGCGCAACACCGATTCCCATAGTTTTTCTTCCATCTCCGCATTCTTGGGCGGAAAAAACTCAAACGACACGCGCGGCGGCGCGGCGGTAAACAACTCGCGCAGCTCATAGACGGATTTCTGTATATCGCGCAGGGACATAGCAATAATTTCTGTTTATATAAGAGTACCATAGCATAGTAGCCTGCAAAAGCTGTATCTAATCTGCAACAGATTGTGGATATTTGATGACAGGCCTTCGTTTTTCCCCAAGAACTTATATATTGCGCGACATCATTCACCAAAAATAAACAAAATTGCGCTACCCTGCATCAAACGACAAAAATGAAAAACACTTCTTAAAACTCCAGCCAGATTTGCGTAAAGGTTCTCCCATGATGTCCACTGCTCTCACTCGAATTTCAACGCTTCTTGTAGCGCTTCTTTTGCTTGTCACCACCTCTGCCTGCGCCCCGAGAAACACTGCAACGGCGGATACGGATCAGGACGTATCGGCAGAATACGACCCGCTCGAAGGATTCAACCGCGTGATGTTCAATATCAACAAGGGGATCGACACGATTGTACTGCGCCCGCTCGCATCCATCTATCGCGGCATCGTTCCTGAACTGGTGCGCAAAGGCGTAAATAACTTCCTCACCAACCTGAATCAGCCGGTGATCATGGCAAACTCGATCCTGCAGGGCGATCTGGAAAATGCCGGCCATACGTTTGGCCGCTTTGCCACCAACTCGATGTTCGGCTTCGGTCTGTTTGAAGTGGCAGAATCGGCGGGCGTGAAAAACCGCGAAGAAGATTTCGGTCAAACGCTCGGTGTCTGGGGTGTGGGCTCTGGCCCGTATCTCGTGCTGCCGCTCATGGGCCCTTCTTCGGGACGTGATCTGGTGGGGCGTGTCGGTGATATGATGATGGATCCGATCGACAACCCCTGGAACGGCTGGCTTTCGGATGGCTGGCAGTATGCGCATTCGGGTGCCAAGGGCTTGAACTTCCGCGCGCAGAATTTCGAGATCATCAACAATCTGTATGACAACTCGGTGGATCCGTATGCAGCGTTCCGCAGCTCGTATCTCCAGCGTCGCGAAGCGATGATCGAAAACCGTAATGCCAAGACAAACTCGCCTTACTAGAGCGGGAATAACGACTAAACGATGGATAAAATGATGCGCCCGCTTTTGTTGCCAGCTTTGCTATTGATGCTGGTTGTGTTCTGTATTCCCCACACGGTCTTTGCCTCTAAGGAAGACGCACAGAAATTTGTCGATACGCTTGCCAATGAAGCACTCACCACCATTGGCAAAAAAGATCTCGATCGCGATGTAAAGCAGAAAAAGCTGCAAGCACTGTTTGATGATCATGTGGATATTGACTGGATCGCGCGGTTCGTGCTCGGCAGGAACTGGCGCACAGCAACGCCTGAACAACAGGAGCGTTATCTCGAGAATTACCGTGCTTTCTTACTTAATAATTACACCAGCAATTTCGAGAACTTCACCAACTCCAACTATAATATCGTAAGGAGCACTGAGGGATCGAAAGACGGTGAATATATCGTGAGTATGCTGCTTAAACGCTCCGGACAAGAGGATATCGCCGTCGATTACCGACTGCGCAAGGACGGCAAGCAGTTCAAAGTGATTGATATCATCGCCGAGGGCATCAGCCTCATCACCTCCCAGCGCTCGGAATTCAACTCCGTCATCTCGCGCAATGGGCTCGACTTCCTGATCGAACAGCTCAAGACCAAGACGGTGGAGAGGTAGTTGTTGGTCTTTAGTCGTTAGCTAGCGCTCGTGCTCGTGGCTGAAGCGACTAAACACCTAGTACGTTTGTCCGCGTATTCTGTCTGTTGTTGGAGTAATCTGGAGTTTTGATTCCAGCAATCGAAATCCACGAACCGGATCATTTACGCGATTGTGGCTATGCTGAATCTCCGACAGCGCATTCGCATAGATGCGCGCCGACCAGTATGCAGGGGATGCCGCGCATACATTTTCGGCTTCTTTCAGCGTTTTCTTTTTCGCCACGGTGTCAGCGAGCAGAAGCAAGCCCTGAATCACTTGCGCACTGGTTTGACGGGTCTGCTCGAAGGCAAACTTCGCATGAGGGATCTGGTCTGATAACGAAGGCAGATCCTTTCGCAATCTACACGCCGTGCCATACAACAACACTGCGACTTCCTTCGGCGCGGTGATTTCCACCTCATCCGGTGTCCTGCCAATCCAGTATAAACGCTCTTCCAGATCGGTATAGGCAACGGGATACGCACGATCCACGATGTTGTGGAACGCATGCAGCAACATGACATTTCGGGATGACTTCTCCAGCAATTGCTTGAAGGCATCGCGGTCAAACGGGAGCTTGTGGAACAAGGAGCCGCTTAGCTTTTTCTCCACCTGTTCTACAAACAGTTTCATGCTCTCGGAAATGAGAGACTCCACCCCCACGACCTCGGTGGAATAATCAAACCCCACTTCGGGATAAAACTCTCGGTCAATCACATGTCTTCCGGCAGCGGTCATGATAAACAAGAATGCCAGAGGTTTGGAATCCGGCAATTTCGGATTGATCGGTTTTGTATTATCCAGCGTAAACGTTTCCGGATGCGGATTCGCAGGCGATTTAGGGAGGGTCACGGCAAATTTCTCGACCGAATCAAACGCTTCTCTAAGGCTTGTTATCACCTCTCGCAATTCATCATTGTATCGCGCCAGTCGCGTGTCCGGTATGGCGCGATAGGTTCCGTATTCTTTTACCAATGCAAGATATTCTTCTATCTTCTCTTTATAGTGATTCACCTGCTCATTGACCGGTTCGGGTAACTTGCAGCTATCAAACAGAGTGCCGAGTTCGTTTCCCAGTTTGCGTAAGAATAAATGCTCCTTATTTGCAATTTCTGCCACATCGTCTCGGTAGCCTTTACGCACTTCCTTGGGATAATGCTCGATCATTTTCCATTTGTCTTTCCGATGGAAAGAGCCGGTTTCACGGAAATCGCCAAATACATCCAGAAGATATCTTGGAACCGGTTTCGCAGGCACCTGCTCGCTCGGATCGCCGTGATCAATGAAGGGGGATGGATTTTCAAGCAACACATTGAGCATGAGTAGATCCACCAGTGTTTCATTCATCAGCCCGAGCCGGTAGAACGTGACATCGATGAGCGAGGTGGAGTCGCGTAGCGCTTCACGATAATTCAGTTTGGATTGAAACTCACGGCCCGTGAAAGAAGAAGACATAGGCTCACACTACAAGATTCTGCAATCTGAATCCTACCAAGCAGTTGTAAAGACCTTGCTAAGGTAGCGTTAACAGTTGGTTAAACTACACAATTTTCCTATACCGAATCCGCTTGGGCTGGACGGCGTCGGCGTTTGGGGTGATGTGCTTTATGTATTGTATATCAAGCATTTATCAAGAATGTAATCCGGTGGTGTCTCGCCATAACCAGAATACAGAATAGTCCCAAAATCGCTTAATCTAGGCTTTTCTTGAAAACGTGATTTTAATGCGTTCATCTGGAATGCAGGGGCGAGCATCAGGCACCAGAAATCTTGCCTGTCTGCTGTCTGAAAATTCACCTGATGCAGCAATACTCTGCCATCTTTTACCAGACCCGATATGAAGGATTTTATTTTCATGGTCAGGCGCTTCTGAGAGCGGAAACCCGTTGTGGTTCGGTGAGCGTTTGAACCGTCATGCTGGATGCACCCCTTGCAACCTGTTCGGCAATGTCGGGATCTTTGAACACCGGCTTGAAAGATTTTTCATGCATCATGTCCGATAGCGCTCGCCCAAAATCGAGATTTTTGAGGTATTGCATTCTCTCTACATAACTCTCTTTTGAATCTAGGCCAAATGAGCAGAGTTTATTCTCAAATTGTATTACGAATTCCTCGGCGCTTTTCTGCTCAAGATTACGCAAGGCATCCAGCATGATGCGAATCATCTGACCGGACATGATACGGGTAGCATCATACCCGGGTTGCCCGAGTTGGCCATCCTCTATCTGGCCTGTCTTATAGTTCAGTGAAAACCCGATGCTGGTCGTGTGATCGGGCCTGATATCGCGCAGCATATGGTGTTCGTCCATCACTTCCAGTGCCTTGAATAAGGGGGTGAGAGATACATGATGCGGTAGTTCTGCAATGGATTCCGGATGTGTGCCTAGCGCCTCTTTGGTTTTTTTCAGGAATGCTTGTATTTCAGGATTGGGATTATAGTGATCCAGCGGTTCATCGCCTCGAATGACTTTTCGTAAGTGCATAAACGGCATCAAATCACTCAGATCGGCATTGGGATTTTTTTGTTTGATCAGCGCGACCGCATTACGGATGACATCTGCCTCGCACTCGATCGAAGGTGACGCACCATAACAACCCGTGCAGGCGTTTTTGCCAATACCGGCATGAAACATATCTGCGATATCCTGCGCGGTACTTGCGACACGGAACACGCCTAAGCTGCCGCGAATATGGCTGTTGTTTTCGCCGCGCGCCGGATCATCCGGATGCAGCACATGCCGTACATGGTATTGTTCCTGCGCCTTCTTGAGACCCGCGCCATAATAGGCGAGGTTTTTCAGAGCCGCTTCATGGGCAATCTTTCCATCGGGATCATTCGCAAAGCACGCGGTTTCTTTGGGTTGCCCTAAATACCGCGCGTCTTTCACCTGCTCACGGAATTTTTCCAATTGTGTTTTTGTGGTTTCACTCGAGCCTGCATGACCCTTCAGCATACTCGTAACAAAGGCCTGCGTTTCTGCAGAAAAATCCTTCTGCGCGCGCTGATTATTAAAGCTCAAATCCGTTTCTTTGAATTTTTCTTTCCATAGCTTCTCGGCTGCGGCCATGACCTCATCGCCATATTGGCTTTTATAGTAACCACTGTTTTCGGGTTCGATATTCACTACATACCGGTCAAACATGGCGAGCAGCTCGGTTTGGATGGCCATTGCTCCGGATTTATCGGGCAATTCAAAATCCATATGGGTTCTGAACCAGTCAAACGGCGTCATGAAATTCGTGGTGTAACAAAAGCCTGGGCGATCCATGGAGTTCAGTCCGCATTTGCTGAGAACGCGTAGATTCTCACATTCGACCGCAATATCTTTATCTCTGCCTTCCAGACCATATTTGACGTTGTCCGATGTTCTCGAATCCTCAAAATTCATGACCACTACACCGGTTGGGGTGGCATTTTTCTCATCTTTAAGCCATTTGAGATAGTTGAGCGCGCCTTCTTCCGTAGGTGGAAAGTCCGCCATTTTATCTTTTCCTGCAGGCACATCGTATTCAATGTGGCGCAGCATTTTTACGATTTTCCAAGCCGTGAAGGGTTCTTCGCGTTTCACGGTATGCAGCGATGTGGTGATACCAGATATGCCTTTTGCAGCCTTGATATTCTCAAGAATCCGTTCCTGATCGCGATTCGCTTGCGTGCTTAGATCCAGATCACCATTCGCATCGGGGCGATAGAAATAGCGGATAGAGACCGAAGCGGTATGGGCCGGGAATTCGATGGGTTTTGGGATCTCGTTCATATCTAGGTTGTCCTTCTCTTTTCGTAATACAATTTGTGCGATTTTATCGCCGTGGCGTGCCGCCTGTTCGGGCATGTAGCCTTGGTCTTTTGCCCATAAATATCCCGACGTGAAAGCATCTCCTGCACCGGCATTATACAGTTTTTCTCCATCTTTGGGTGGGGTAGGTTTAATCTTCTTAAAGGTGATTTCGTTATTATTACCACGCGTTGCAACCGTGATGTCGTTTCCTCCGTCCGTGATGACAGCTTCTTTAACACCGTAGCCCAGAATTCTCTTTGCCGTTTCTTCATGCGTTTTATCACCGAACATTTCCTGTTCATTGTCAAAACTGACAACGGTGAGGGTGGCATTTTTCATGGCGCGCGCAGAGAATTCGGCTGCCTTGGCGGCTTTTTCCTTATCATCTTTTCCTTCCCACACGGGCTTGCGGAAATTATCCGCCCAGACGACTTCAATGCCCTCTTTCTTTGCCCACTCGAAAAAGCCTAATTGCGCTTCTCTGTCTTGGCAGTTTCCGAGCATGATGTGTGTTCCAACAACGCGTGTGATGCCTTCATCTTTCACTTTTTGTTTTAATGCTTCTACATACTCAGGAGAGAAATAAAAACGGGCAGCAGCGTTGCTGCGATCATAAGTATTATGCTTTCCATCCTTCTGGGTTCCCCGTTTATCAAAGTGTATGGTGTAACTTCCAACGTGTCTTTCGGAGTCAAAACGCGTGAATGTATTGACATTTGCACCGTTTGTTTTCAGTTGATTGATGAAAACTGCATCCAGTTCATGTGGCTTTTCAGATGCTCCCCCGAAAGCTGTGCCGAAATAGATGTTGCGTGTGCCTTGCGCTAATAAATTCAGCGCCAAATTATAGCTATCGCCTGCGGTTCCAACATATTTTGGGTCCGCGCCCTCCACTTGGCTAAACTGAACCAGCGGTTCACCAA
>CAZFOM010000006.1:5385-12952 GCA_964520155.1 uncultured Rickettsiales bacterium | reverse complement strand
CGTTTTTTGTTCTTTTGGAGCGGCTTTTGACATAATTGGATCCCTGAATGAGAGGATTAATCAATCTGCCATCTTACCCATCAGTTATTAAAAATTTTATAACACTCCAAAACCTCGCCCCGCTTGGGCGCATGTTGAATTGTACATAATCACGCAATCTTTTTATACCGAATCTGTTTCGGCTGGATGGCGTCGGCACCGAGGCGGCGTTTCTTATCCTCTTCATATTGCTCGAAATTTCCCTCAAACCACTCGACATGGCTATCGCCTTCAAAGGCCAGAATGTGGGTGGCAATACGGTCTAAAAACCAGCGGTCGTGCGAGATGATTACCGCGCAACCGGCAAATTCGGTAAGCGCCTCTTCGAGCGCGCGCAATGTTTCAACATCGAGATCGTTGGTCGGTTCGTCGAGCAGTAACACGTTCGCACCGGACTTCAACATCTTGGCCAGATGCACGCGGTTGCGCTCTCCGCCGGATAACATGCCAACTTTTTTCTGCTGATCCGAGCCTTTGAAATTGAACGAAGACACATAGGCGCGCGATTTGACGAGCTGCTTGCCGAGCTGGATTTCCTCGTTCCCGCCGGAGATTTCCTCCCACACGGTTTTCTTGTCATCGAGCGAATCGCGCGATTGATCAATATAGCCGAGCTTTACGGTTTCGCCGACTTTGAATGAACCTTTATCGGGTTTCTCGACACGGGTGATCATCTTGAACAGGGTGGTTTTACCGGCACCGTTTGGGCCGATGACGCCGACAATGCCGCCCGGGGGCAGCTTGAACGACAGACCGTCAATGAGTAAGCGATCCTTGAAGCCTTTGGACAAGCCTTCGGCCTCAATCACCGTATTGCCTAGCCGCTCGCCGGTGGGGATCACGATCTTGGCAACACCTGGTTGCTCCCTGCGATCCTCGGCTACCATTTTTTCATACGCCGCCAGACGTGCCTTGGATTTCGCCTGACGCGCCTTGGGCGAGGAGCGTACCCATTCCAGCTCGCGCGCAAGCTGTTTTTGGCGCGCACCTTCTTCCTTGGATTCCTGCTCCAAGCGCTTCTGTTTGGCCTCGAGATACACGGAGTAGTTACCCTCATACGGAATGCCCTGACCGCGATCCATCTCGAGAATCCAGCCGGTCACATGATCGAGGAAGTAGCGATCGTGAGTGATCATCACCACCGTGCCTGGATATTCGCCGAGGAAATTCTGTAGCCAAGCCACCGACTCGGCATCCAGATGGTTGGTGGGTTCGTCGAGCAGCAGCATATCCGGTTTTTCCAGCAGAAGGCGCGCCAAAGCCACACGGCGGCGCTCACCGCCGGAAATTTTGGTCACATCCGCATCGCCAGGCGGGCAGCGCAGCGCGTCCATCGCCACCGTCGCCTCACGCTCAATATCCCACGCATTCGCAGCGTCGATTTTGTCCTGCAGCTTGGCTGCTTTCTCGGCGTTCTCATCGGTATAATCGGCCATCAGTGCGTTATACTCATCGAGCATCGTCTGTTTTTCTTTGAGGCCTTCCATCACGTTTTCGAGTACGCTTTTCTTGGGGTCGAGCTTCGGCTCCTGCTCGAGATAGCCTATCTTGAGCCCTTCAGCCGCCCATGCCTCGCCGGTGAAATCCGTATCCAGACCCGCCATGATGCGAAGCAGGGTGGATTTACCCGCACCGTTCGGCCCCAAAACACCGATTTTGGCGCCAGGCAAAAACGACAGCCAGATATCCTTAAACACCACTTTCCCACCGGCAAACGCCTTGGAAAGTCCCTTCATTACATAAACGTATTGGTATGCAGGCATATTGATATTTCTCAATAGGTTATTTGTTTTTCGATGTAGTATCTATAATGAAATTTTAATCATTTATTGCTATAGATCAAGGAATCACATGCAACGACGAATAAGAAAGATTCTGTTTGGACATCATAGAAAAATTGCACGCACTGGCTGACCGCGCGCAAAAACAAGCCGCTGCCAAAAACATGAATGACATCCCCAAAGCGGGTGATGCAAGTACACCACGACGCGCTGTATTACCTGTCGTGGCCGCTACCATGATGGCGTGCAACAGGCCTTCATCAAACCGTGAAGAGAAAGCCCAATCACCTGAAGCGAGGGGTAGGCAAAAACAGATCCCAAAACCATCATCTGAAATACCCATGTTGCTGCATACGGACACTATGCAGGCGGAGCTTTATCACACAGCGCGCCGTGCATATCAGGGGACTGCTGAAAAGAAATACCAAGACCGGAAAGAACTGTACGGACTGCCGATCAAGTATCGTGAATCGGTGGATACAATGATCGAAGAATTGTACAAACAACTACACTATCCAGGCCGTGTTCCAGGCCTCAAACGACTGCCTCCCAAACCAATGATGTATTGTGTTCAAGATGAAGAATTCGATATGCAGGGTTTTTATCGTTTCGTCGAAAACATAGGAGCGACTGCAATCGTAACTTCTACTGCGACACTGGATGATCTAACCGATAATGGTTGCCTGAAGTTTGGGCTGGCTCACGAAATTGCCCATATGATAATACGCCTGCAACCGGAACTGGCAGGCAGTTTGTTACCCAACGATATACGGATTGGTCAGGAAATTGTTGATCGAAATCTTCGCGACAACGATGAAATGCGCCAATTCGCTGAAGAGCTGGTTGCCGATCGCATCGCTATGACCATCACGCGGGATCTGCGTCATGCAAGGGTGTTTTTGCAGATGATCGATAAGAACCACAAAAAATTGATACCCAAACTAGCGGCTGAATTTGTGGAAGAAGAACGTCTCAAACGAGGCGATACCTATACCAGTATTGAACGCGAAGTGCGAACCAAGGAGGCGGTTCAACAATTTGAGAAAATCATAACCACGGGTTTCGGAGTTCATCCGACCAATGCATTACGCTTTGCTCTGCTCGAGGATTATCGGAAGGAGCTGGCCGAGAAAGACCAGGGTGGACGGTATAGGGTATATTAATCGCAAAGAAATACATTGTTTATCAAGCGAGTATAAACGTATTTGGTAAGAAGCCATTTTTCTTCACCTTGTCATCAAATTGTCATGAAAACGGGTTATAGTGCCGCGTCCAATAAATCAAAGGGTTTTTTTTACGATGAGCGTCGATACGGAAACACTCAATGATGCGTATGCACGTTATCGCGCAAATGCGATGAGTTATGACCAATTCTGTGAAGAAGTGTTTCCTGTATTTCAGCGAATGCACCAGAAGGCTTGCGCGAGGTTAGGTGTTTGCGATAACGATGTGAGTGAGTTTGAAGATCAGTTTGTGAAAACAGCATGTAGGTTGCTAAAGGGAGTAGAAAATGGTCTTGAACTTAAAACAGCAACTTTTTCAACCTATGTGTTCAAATCATTTACAACCTCTATTTTCAATGGTCTTCGCAGTATAAAGCGCGATAAAACATACGAGCAATCCCTCCCTGAGCAGATGGAGATACCAGACAAAGAACCATCGCCGTTAGAGAGATGTATACAAAGACAAAGACGGGAACGTTTTGAACGAGCACTAAAAAGATTGAATGGTAGCACTCGCAAGACCTATGTCGGCGAGCTCATTCAGCATTTTGTTTGCGATGAGCCTTATAGTGAGATTGCCAGTAAAGCTGGATTACCTGAAACCACGATTAGAAGCGGTGTAAACCATACAAAAATTCTACTTGCTGAAGCGCTCAGGAAAGAGAGGATATGTGGGCGCGGTTTATGATCATGGTTTCTTTTCGCACTTTTGCGATGATATGGGATGAGAACCAACCAGGGAGGGGCTGATGTCATCTGATTCGTTCGCAGTCGTTCGCCATTCCATTCGAGCCATTAACCGCGCAGCAATTGATGCGCATCTTGTCCTACATGCGATCGGAAAACTCGGGCATAAAGTGAATACTGTGCTTTGGCAAAAACCACTCCAGATATATCCCTGGCAGATAGTAATGGACAAATTTGTTGAAATACATGCGCTAAAAGAATCTATCGATCAGAAAATCAAGGGATACGCATGGATAATTGGAAAAGTGACGGCTTACGCGGAATTTCTGGAAAGAGACG
Organism: uncultured Rickettsiales bacterium; assembly: GCA_964520155.1. GTDB lineage: Bacteria > Pseudomonadota > Alphaproteobacteria > Rickettsiales > JABCZZ01 > CAZFOM01. The sequence continues at coordinate 8,883 of CAZFOM010000006.1, read as the reverse complement.
ATATTGCTTTCTGCGGGGACGAACAGCAGAATGCAACACTGCGCGCGGCGGCCACCGACATGCGGGAAGCTATTCCAAGCCTCAGGGAATACGCAATAAAATCTTTGCATGTATCAAGTGAAGCAGTAGATGATGAAATCGCAAGATCAACCGAAGCGTTTCGGCAGGCATTCGGTGTGATTAAGCCTGCTGAAATGAAGGCTCGCCCATGGTCTGGATGGGTAAGACGTATTCGTAATTCTCTGGGAATAGGGCCTCTTCAGATGCCGCCCATGATCACAGCGGATGGCGATACAATTCCAGACGCTGTTTGGGGGTGTACCCCAGACGAGCTGCACGCGGCGAGAGAACAAACATCCACACTAATCCATATGACACCGGAAAAATGGGATCGTTATTGCAGCACGGTCTTGCGTTATGCCGAAGCAATCGGTTCGGATAAAATGGCAACATGCCTGAACGCGATGGTCGAGCATTTCAGGCAGACATCTCCCGACAAATTTCCGGTAGAGGAGCTGGAAACAAACAGTGCCAGAATGGCTGAACAGAATGGACTAACCGAAGAACAACGAAACCGCCTTGAGATTATTTTACGAGTGGCTATTTCTACCACGCTGAGGGGCAGGCCAAACCCGAGGCTTACATCAGAGCGCGCCAGGGACTAGGTAATGCGATCACGCCGTTTCTGAAAAAAGGTTTTTAACATCGCGGATGCCTCGGTTTCCATCACCCCGCCAATCACTTCCGGCGCGTGATGGCAGGTGGATTGATGAAAAAAACGTGCTCCGTGCTCCACGCCGCCGCCCTTGGCATCATAGGCACCGAAATAGAGCCGACGGATGCGAGCAAAGGAAATTGCGGCTGCGCACATGGCGCATGGCTCAAGCGTCACATAGAGATCACAGTCCGTTAAGCGTGGCGATTTCCATAAACGACTGGCTTCACGAATCACGAGTATCTCTGCGTGGGCGGTGGGATCATGCCAGCTCTCGGTCATGTTATGCGCACTGGCGATCACCGCTCCCTCCGGCCCCACCAACACTGCACCTACAGGGACTTCGGATATGCTTTCAGCCTTTTTTGCAAAGGACAGCGCCAAACCCATGGGCGAATCTTTTGATAATTTCATATAACTCAATATATTAGTACAAGTTTAACGCGGCCATTGTAACAGAAACTTCACACGCATCCATAGGGGAAATCATTAGTATATGCGCCATGGATCGGCCGTTTAATAGAAAAGAAAAATTCGAGTTATTCCTGCAGCGCGATGGGGCGCTGATGATGTCGCGCGTATTGACGGGCATTGCGCTGGGTGTGGTGGTGGGTCTTGTCGCTGCGGCGAATGCACCACTGATTTCGGTGGCAGGCATTACGTCTATTGTGGGCTGTTGTTTGGGAGGCGTCGCGTTTGGTGCCTATGCGAGCCAGACGATTCATCGCTACAAACGCAAAGTGCTGCTCGATTTTTATCGTGAAGAAATTGCGGCGATGACAGGAAAATCTCCTGACAGCCTGACGCTTGATGATCTGGAGCGGATGCGGCAGACACCAGACAAAGGCGGCAAGGGAAGTTACGCCATTGCTGAGTCGCTTTCGGTATTTGATGAAAAGCGCAACTACTATATCGCCATACAGGCACTCAGTGCGGCTTTGGTCGTAGGAGGGTTATTTGCGCTTTCGGCTATGGCGGTGCCTGCCGGCGTGATCGGTGCCATGGCGGTTGCTGGTTACAACCTCGTCTATCAGACGGTCGATTCCGTAGGCAACATCCTGACCGGCATGGACGAAAAAACCTCGCTGACAAAATCCATTCGCGATGTGGCAGGCATCATTGAGCGCGGCGGGTTGATCTCTTCCACGCGCGTGCTCGAGTTGTTTGTAGAGGCGCGTCCCGAATTGTCGCGCACGATCGAAGCTCAGTATCATCAGCCGTATAGCGGGTTGCCGGTGGATGTGAAACGGCAACTGGTGCAGGAACTCAATCCCAGATTTCATCTTTATAAAATTACCGATGACGTCAATCTGGGGCACATCAATCCGCAGGAGTTAGCTTTTATCGTGCATGGTCAGGTCTCCGGTGTGCCGCGCGATAGCCATGTCACCCGTCCGCATGTGCTGAACGATCAGATGCGCGCCAAAGCGACCGAGCTGTCCGATCATACCGCTCCCATGCCGGTTTCCAATAAAGTGCTCAAAGCCGACGGCCCCATTCAGCCCGATGATGACGGTGCAATCCCAGATGGTGAAATGCACCTCAATATGACCCCAAGAAACGTACTACATGCAGATAAAATTCGTGCAGGACGCGGCGCATCTACTCCGCTCGACCGGATGGTGTAATCATTGCGCAAATACAAAACCTATAGCCTGAGACATCGTCATCCCGTGGCTTTGACCACGGGATCCCATGATCCAAATGGAGAAACGCAATACCTTATTCTCGGTGAGGACTTTTTTCAGGGGAAAATGACAAAATATGGTCCATGAGTGCGGGCACACCGCTAATTTGCTTGGCTTGCATTTCCAGTATTTTACCCCCACTACCCACAGAAACTGTTGCAAGGCTGCTGACAAAATCGAGCAGTTTCTTTCTGAGTTCATGCATGGTTTGTCCGCGCGGGGAAACAATAAAAAACACACCACCATCATAGCTGACAGAAGTATGTTTCGGATCAACCCCTAAAATACTTGCGATTTTAGGGCGTAAAGCATCGCAGTCTGGGTGATGAAAATGCACGTCTATTTCTTACGGAACTTATCGAGCGTAATGACTTTATCGCCACCATCCCCAGAGGATTCCTCTTTGGTTTCATTTTCAGGCGGTACCGGCGCGCGGGTTTCGATTTTGTCTTTCTGGCCGAGCGGCATGTTGTTCTGCGTATCTATCTCGGCATGAAACTGCAGGCCAAACTTGACAGACGGATCAGCAAACGCGCTGAGTGCGACAAATGGAATCACGAGCTTCTCAGGGATATTACTGAAAGACAGCATCACCGAGAAATGGTCGTCTTCGATCTTCAGATCCCAGAATTGATGCTGCAGCACAATGGTCATTTCCTCGGAGTATTTCGCCCGCAGCGACTCGGAAATACGCACTCCCGGGTGACGCGTCAGAAACGATACATAAAAATGATGATCGCCAGGCATCCCGTCTTGCTGCACCAAAAGCAGGGAATCGCGCACCACCTGCCGCATCGCGCGGTCAATCATGCCGGAATAGTCAATGGTTCCTGAATTCATGCGTGCTCCGTTTTTGAGTAGCTGCCATATACACGAATATCGCAGAAAATGAAATGTAAATCGGGATATTTGGCTGATTTTAGCTGTTTGTGTGCTGGATTAGCATGTGTTTTAGGTGGAGACTTCTGTTGCCCCCGGCAGGTTTTTTGTGGGGGAACGCTTCCCCGATTCGCTCCGCGAATCCCCCCGCGGGTCGCTTACGCTCCCCAAGTGCCGTATTAAGTGGGACAAGTTTCTGTTGCCCGGCAGGTTTTT
>CAZFOM010000006.1:0-5285 GCA_964520155.1 uncultured Rickettsiales bacterium | reverse complement strand
CGCTCCCCAAGTGCCGTATTAAGTGGGACAAGTTTCTGTTGCCCGGCAGGTTTTTTCCCAACTCACTTCGCTCGGTGCGCCGGAATTCTAAGTGGGGGGGCTTCTGATGCCCCCGGCAACTTTAGTTGCCATTTAACGCTTCGCGCGGGTCGCTTACGCTCCCCAAGTGCCGTATTAAGTGGGACAAGTTTCTGTTGCCCGGCACTTGTCCCCAAGCCGCGTTACTACTAGAACTACTGAGCGTCCCTTAGGCAGCTGCAGCAGCTACTACGACGTTGTTGTCGTTAGCAGCAACAAATGCAACGTTGTCGTTAGCATTTGTAAGGTTGACCCGAAACGGCGGATATCATACCGAGCAAAAACTGGCCTTTTACTACGTCTGTCGATCCTAATTCAGCCCCGCCGAAATTCGCCAGTGAGCAACTTTGCGAACTTTGAGAATTTCGAGCGCCTCGCCGAAGCCCTTTACAAGGCGAAGGCGGGCTGGTTGCTTCTTGTTCCGTCCGCCTTCGCTCTTTCGAGCTACGGCGAGACAAAGTTCTCGTAAGATTCGCTAAAATAGCTCATCAACTCGCGAACTTTGGTGGAGCTGCCGGGTTCTGCCCCCGGGTCCAATCCGCTTATTCTGAGCAGCGTTTATTGCTATAGTTCATTGCTGAACAGGCTAATTATACGGGTTATGCGGTCTGTTGTGAAGGGAAATAAGTGCCTGAATTAGTGGCCAACCCTAGCTCAAGCGTGATATTGCCCCTCGCAAAGCGCGTATGTTTGGGGATCGTGCTTTCGACAAATCCGAGCTTGCGGTATAGCTTCATGGCGCTTGCGAGCTTGGTGTTGGTGATAATATAGAGCGTCTGCGCGCCACGCTCAATGCTCTGCTGGATAATGCGTTCGGCCAGTTTCCGCCCGACCCCATAGCCTTGCGCGAGCTTATCTACCGCCATTTTGGCAAGCTCCAGCGATCCGTCCTTGTGCTGTAAAAGCGCGCAGCACCCCACCACCACGCCGTTTAGTTCTGCAATCCAGATCTCTCCACCTGGCTTGAAGATATGCGTGTAGGGATCACCCAGCACCTTCACATCTTCTGGCTCGATATAGAAATACTCCCGAAGCCACGCCTCGTTCAGTGCGCCAAAGGCCTTCAGGTCGCGGTTTTCATACGGGCGAATCACCAGCCCTTCTGTGCTGATAGGGACGATATTCTTGCGCAAGGGCTTTTGCGAAAGCGCTGTTTCAAGTGCCTCAAACGTTGGCAAAATCTGATGCCCGCAACTTGCATCGATCTCCAGCAACCGGTGATGCATTTTTTCCCAGATGGGCAGCAATTTTTCATACAGCGACCCACCCGCTGCGGTCAGGCTCAGGGTTTTGCTGCGGCCATCGGTTCTGGAATGACGGATTTTCAAGATACCCGCTTTTGCCATTTCGCTCGCGTTGTGATGTACGTTCGCGTGGGTCTGTCCGATCAGTACGGAGGCATCGGTAAGCGTCAGATCCGTGCGGGTTGCGATCAGGCTGAACAGCGTGAACCACTTGGGTTTGAAATCAATTCCGTGCGCGCGGTAAATCGTTTCTACCTCGTCCGTGAAGTAATCCACCAGTAGCCGCATTCTGCTAGTAAGTGCCAGTAGACCTAGCGATTTAACATGTTCCATAGGGTTTTATATGAGTAAATATATAAATACTTATATAAATACAAAACGGGATCTATCAACCACGATTTACAGAAAAGTTAACAAGCCTTGATGAGAACACATAAATATCCTAGAACCAACCAAACAGACCATTTGGGGGAGACATGGCACAGGTGCAAAAGCAATACGAAGCGGAAATCGAACAGGCAAGAAGCGAAACCAGACCCACAATCCGCGATGTGGCACCGGCTCTGGAAGAAATACTCTATAAACCGATTCCTGTTTTAGATCATGGGTTTATCCGTGTAGTAGATTACATGGGATCGGATTCTGCCATCGTGCAGGCGGCGCGCGTGTCCTACGGCAAAGGCACCAAGAAAACCAATGAGGATGCAGGGCTGATCAATTACCTCATGCGCCATCGCCACACCACGCCGTTCGAGATGTGCGAAATCAAGTTTCATATCAAATTGCCGATTTTCATTGCACGTCAATGGATTCGCCACCGCACGGCGAATGTGAATGAATACTCTGCACGCTATTCGATTCTGGATAAGGAATTCTATATCCCACCGATGGAGCAGCTTGCCGCGCAATCGAAGAAAAACAAGCAGGGCAGGGATGAGTTGCTGACCGGTTCGGAAGCAAAGCGCGTGCTGGAAATACTTAAGACAGATTCCGAGCAGGTCTATGACCATTATGTCGAGATGCTCAACGAGGACGAAGTGGGCAATGTGCTCGATGAAGGACGAAACGGACTCGCCCGAGAACTGGCGCGTATGAACCTGACACTGAATTATTATACGCAGTGGTACTGGAAAATTGATCTCCACAACCTGCTGCACTTCCTGGCGCTGCGTGCGGATAACCATGCGCAGTATGAGATCCGCGTCTACGCTCAGGCGATGCTGGATGTGGTGAAACGCTGGGTGCCCACCACCTATGAAGCGTTCATGAACTACCGCGTCGGTGGTAAGGAAATCTCTGCCAAAGGCCTTGCGGTCATCAAGCGTATGCTCGCCGGCGAGAAAGTGACGCAGGAATCGAGCGGCATGAGCAAGGGCGAATGGGCAGAGCTGATGGCGGTGGTTGGCTAATCTGTAGCGTCATCGCGAGGTTAGCAGGAATGTGGCGATCAAGTATGCGTCACCCCGCACCTGTTGCGGGGTCTGGATGCCGCAATAAATGCGGCATGACAAAGTGGATTGCCGCGTTCGCGCCCGTTGCTCGCAATGATGCGTGCTATGTAAGCGAAGGCGGATAGCAAATACCGAGAATCAAGATGTGATTTAGTGCAGATATATTTCCTCTGGATTCCCGACACGAGCACAGCTCGGTCGAGAATGACGAGTGCTATATGAGCAAGGGTGAATGTGGGTCGAGCTGATGATGTTAGTGGGGTAGTTTTATTGTCCCAGCAGATACACAAATGAATAATTTCTATTCAAATAGGGTGCAGTTGTATAATATGTTTCTGCTTTGCTACCGTAGCCGCCGTTATGGTTTGGATTTACCGGATCGGCATAAGAAACAATGATATTTCCAGCAATGGGATAGCCGTCATCGTATTTTTCTTCAAATTCCAATAAATGCCGCAGCTTTAAGGTCGCTCCAAAACAGTGTCGCAAGTAATTGATTGTGCCACCACAAACCAATATGCCGTTCTGGAGTGCATACACATAGTATGGCGGCGAACTGCTCTCAATATACCAAAACCAATAACCTTGCTTGCTTCGTGCGGGCGTGTTGAGCCCAGGAACTCCAACGGGTATAGAACCAACCGTCAGAGATTGATCTAATGGCTTAGAGAATTCAAACCCAGAGAGCATGCCGGCAAGTTGCAAATGGTGAGGCGCTAAGAGGCTTCCGACAGGGGAGGACACACCCTCATTGTCGATTTTGCCATCCCCGTTACCATTACCGGTGCCCCCTCCCCAATAACGAGTGCCATCAGCGAAATCGCCAGGCCAAGCCTGATATTTTTCGCGAAACTGGTTGGTCGCAGCTTTCAATTGCAGCACGTCTGACATGATACTTCTAATCTGTTGCTGCGCGATCATGGTCTTTCCGACCAAGATGCCGCCGATCAACAGCCCAATGATCATGATTACAATGGTTATCTCGATCAGGGTGAAACCTTGTATACAAGGTTTCTCACGGGAGGTAAGTGAGGTGCGAACAGGATGTACGAAGTAAGGACTGGCGACTAAGTTAGAGTTTTTTCCAGCAGCGCCGGTGCGGAAAAGCCCCCTGTTATTTTGTAACACCAGTCTCATTCAAAACCCCGCTTCGATAAGCAAACCACATTGCGGATTGCCATGAGCAACGTTGTACTGAGTCATGGCGACGTCCATACAAAAAGCATTTGCCGCGCCCAGCGCCCCCGCATTACGGTCGTTTTGACTGATGCCGTAGGCGCGCACTGAGCCGCTGTTTGGGAGTTCGTCATCGAGTTTGGCGTCGATGTATTGCGCCCCAGATGGTTCGAATGATAAAGCAAAATCCCCCGTTCTACCGTTACAAGGGTGAGTCGAGGTGTCACGGAAGCCTGTGCGATAGTAATTTTTCTCGTCGATGGAAGTGGCGAGCAGCATGGATGTTTCCATCACTGTCGGCATGATACGACCTCTCGTGTTTCCAAACCAGTCCCAGTAGCATAATCCGTCACCCTGCATTATCAGATGAAACGGTTCTTTGATCAGGCCGGAAAATGCCAGCTGCAACCAGAAATCGGACATTTCAGCCCCGCTGCCATTCCACCAATCGCCGCCATCGTGCCACCACCAGCCACTGCCGGAATCATAACGCCCGTCGATCAACCCGTCCATGTCGCCAGCACCGCGTCCATTTACTGGATTAACGGGCAGGCCGAATTTGTTCTTGATAACGCCAGAGCAGTCTCCCGGCACACAGTCGTATTTGATCTGGAAAGTAGTGGCGGCAGAGTTATAGCTCGCAAGATCGTTCATAAAACTCTGAAGGCGGGCATTTTTTATCATGCTTTGACCAACCAATACCCCGCCCACCAATAGACCGATCACCACCAAAACAATGGAAAGTTCCACCAGCGTGAAACCGCGTTTATGGGCTTGGCGTGTGGAAAAGGAATATACCTCAAGTGGTGTTGACATAACGATTGAGAACTGCAAATTGTGTTATAATCAATACCATACCGCAACAGGTATTAACAATTGGTTACTAAAGTAAAGCGTTACATATCAAGCGGCTAGAGGATGGGTGGCGAGCTGTTTTACCACAGCAGACACAATGGCATCGTAGTGTTTTTGGGTAGAATTTGACACGGAATCGAGACCGGTATCGGATGCAATGCGAAGGCTCGGATCGAGTGGGATGGAGCCGAGCAATTGAGTCTGTTTCTCTGTCGCAAGACGTGCACCCCCTCCTTCACCAAACAGGGTGTGGCGCGCGCCGGTGGGATCTTCAAAGTAACTCATATTCTCGATGACACCCAGCAACGGGATGTTGGTTTTGATAAACATATCGGCGCATTTTCGTGCATCGAGCAGCGCGACTTCCTGCGGTGTGGTAACGAGAATCACCCCCGCAAGCGGCACCTGCTGCACCATGCTGATATGAATGTCACCGGTGCCAGGCGGCATCACGCGGCTGGTGGGCACCGTGAACCAGGCC
>CAZFOM010000005.1:6340-39866 GCA_964520155.1 uncultured Rickettsiales bacterium | reverse complement strand
CGCGACCGCGACCGCTAAAGCGTCAGATGTGTATAAGAGACAGGACAAACAGGGCAGTGATAAAAGCACTGATAAAACCAACCGCAATCATCGTGAGGTTATCGGTAGTCAGTTCGTGCCAGCTATCGAGCAGCCCGAACAAAGTGGCGGCAAACATAGTAGGAATGGCAAGGAAAAAACTGAATTCCGCAGCGGCTTTGCGCTCGAGTCCCATGAGCAGGCTACCCATAATGGTTGCGCCCGAACGCGACACGCCTGGAATGAGTGCTACTGCCTGAAACAATCCAATTTTGAGCGCGGTTTTGAGTCCAATATGATCCACATCGAAGATGCGTGGCGCGGGCTTCAGGCGCTCGATGACGAGGATTGCAATGCCGCCGAGTACCAGCATCACACTGACCGAGGTGGCATTGAACAGATGCGCCTTGATCGCCTGATGAAACAGTAAACCTAATATCGCCGCAGGGAAAAACGCGATGATCAGATTGAGTGAAAACCGCAACGCCAGAAGCGGAGTGATACGTACATTCTGCCCATCTTGTTTTCCGAGTGTCAGTGATGCCTTATCCCCGCTACAGGATTCTTTTTCATAGGCGCTATCGAGTTTGATGGCTTGCGAAAAATCGCCTCTGCGCGCACCGGCAAGTGCCATCAGCACCCCAATCAGCGCATGACGATACAGCCAGCAGATCGCAAGGATCGCACCCAGCTGAATACTGATCTCAAACACCTTGCCCGGGGGCATATGGAGTCCCAACAGATCCACCGCTAGAATCAAATGCCCGGTGGAGGACACCGGCAAAAACTCCGTAAGCCCTTCTAAAATACCGAGAAATAACGCTTCAACCCAGAAATTCATAGTTCTTTAACATGCCAATGTTATCATGTGATTCAGCATTATTACGGAGTAAGTGAATGAGCAAGAAACAAGACATAGACTTTGAAGCAATTGGGCTCAGCTTACGATATCAGATGGAGGAAAATGGCTTGACAGTGGAGGATCTTGTTCGAGATGGAAGCGGTTATAAAGCCAATTTAATTGCACTGCTTTATGGTCGCAACATTCATGAAGGCGCAATCAGGCAATTATTATATACCGCTAAATGCACAACCATCGAAGCATATATAGCCAAAGGGGAAAAAGCCGCACAAAAATTGCAATACATCGATAAATTCGGTGATGTGTTGAAAAAATGGCGTACAAAAAATAGGTACACTATTGCGGATATTGAAGACAAAGAAAAATTTGGCATACCTAAGGTAGCAGCCCTCGAGAGTGGTGAGAAAATATCTGCAAGAACCGTTTTTACCTACCTGGATAAATTAGGTTTCGGCAGTATGCAGGCATTCATGAAAGCAGCAAATTATAACCTCGCTGCAGTAGAAAAAGTCAGAAAAAGCCTTTCGCAGCGTATTGAAGAAAGACGTGCGGCAGGCGGTAAAGACGACGATTTGTTGGTTGGACGCTAGATAAAAAATTCGCTAGGCCTTAGCGAAAATCAGGTTGCTGATCGAGCGGCGAGGGAGTGTACACGAGAAAATATAGAGCGTTTTTGCTTTAGTCGTGCGCGAGGCAGCCGAGGCGAGGCGGCGTAATGCAAAATTCGCTAGGCCTAAGCGAAAATCAGGTTTTTGATCGGGCGGCAAGGGAGTGTACACGAAGTACATGACCGACGCCGTCGAGATCAAAAACCTGATTTGCAGCAAGGCGTAGTAGAATTTTAGTGAATGTCTTTCCAGATGCGGCGATAGGCGACAAAAAAGAAGCCCGTCATGAACACCAAAAACCCGATCACCTTCAGACCCAATTCTTTGCGGTGCTCCATTTCCGGTTCGGCAACCCACTGGAGGAATACCACCAGATCCTTGGCCATCTGCTCAACGCTTGCCACCGTTCCGTCTTCATAGGTCACTTGTCCATCGGAAAGCGGCGCGGCCATGGCGATCTGTTTACCCGGGAAATACGGATTATAATGCAGCCCTTCGTTCAGTTTGAAATCCGCGGGCGGCTCTTGGTAGCCAGTGAGTAGCGAGAAGAGATAATTCGCGCCGTCATGGCGCGCTTTGATGATAAGACTTAGATCGGGTGGGTACGCACCGCCGTTAGCGGCTTGTGCAGCCTGCTTGTTCGGGAAAGGTGGTTTGAAATAATCGGACGGCCTGCCAGAGCGCTCCTTCGGCTCTCCATCATCACCGATTTCCGTGTAGGTGTAGGTGGCTGCGAGTGCCTTCACTTCGGCTTCGGAAAATCCGATTTCGGTGAGTGAGCGAAACGCCTTGCGCTTGATGCCGTGGCAGGCGGAACAGACTTCTTTATAAACCTGCAACCCGCGCTGTGCGGCCTGCCTGTCTACTTTGCCCATCACGCCTTCAAACGGCCAGTGGAGCTGTTTGGGAGGTTCAACATCCCCTGCCGCAAACGCAACGCTACCTGCAAACACACCGGCAATGATTCCACTCAGTAACAGTCTTTTATTCATAGACACCTTCTTTTATGCGAGTACCGGTTTGCTGATGCTGACCGGCAGCGGCAGCGGTTTTTCGACTTTGGCAAGCCACGGCAGAATGACAAGGAAATACGCGAAGTAATAGAGCGTTGCCACGCGCGAGATCCACACATAAATCCCTTCTGCCGGCATCGCGCCACAATAGCCGAGCACGAAAGCGTTGATGACAAACAGCCAGAAAAACCATTTGAACATCGGGCGGAAATAGCCGCTGCGTACAGGTGATTTATCGAGCCACGGCAGAGCAAACAGCACCAGGATCGAGCCGAACATGGCGAGCACGCCCGCGAGTTTCGATTCGATAATCACCACCGCAACATAGAGTTCGCCTTGTGCGTTGATCCAGGGGATACCAATATCCGGCACGGCGCGCAGAATGGCGTAGTACGGCAGGAAGTACCATTCAGGTACGATATGCGCGGGTGTAACCATCGGGTCAGCATTGATATAATTGTCAGGATGACCGAGGGAATTCGGTGCATAAAACACAAACGCCATGTAGAAAATCAGGAAGGCACTGAGCCCAAACATGTCCTTGATCGTATAGTACGGATGAAACGGGACAGTGTCCTTAGGCGTTTTGACATCAATACCCAGCGGGTTGTTCGAGCCGTGCTGATGCAGCGCCCAGATATGCAGCACCACCACGCCGACGATCACGAATGGCAGCAGGAAGTGCAGCGCATACATGCGGTTGAGCGTCGGATTATCCACCGAGAACCCACCCCACAGGAGCGTCACGATCGAATCACCTACGACCGGAAAGGCCGAAAACAGGTTGGTGATCACGGTGGCGCCCCAGAAGCTCATCTGCCCCCATGGCAGCACATAACCCATGAAGGCGGTGGCCATCATGAGGAGGAAAATAATGATGCCGAGCCACCAGAGAATCTCGCGCGGCGGTTTGTAAGAGCCGTAAAACAGCCCACGCAGAATATGAATATAGACGACGATAAAGAACATCGAAGCACCGACCGCATGCATATAGCGGATCAACCAACCATAGTTCACTTCGCGCATGATGCGTTCCACTGAATCGAACGCATAATTCGCATGTGCCGTGTAGTTCATCGCGAGGAACAGGCCTGTTAAAATCTGAATCACCAGCATGATGCCGGCGAGTGAGCCGAAGTTCCAGAAATAATTGAGGTTACGCGGGCTTGGGTATTTGGAGCCGAGCGAATTATCGAGAAAGCTGAAGATCGGCAGGCGGTATTCAATCCAGCCGATGATGCCTGGTTTTTGGGGGGATGGGGTGGATGCCATAGTCGAAAGACCAAACGCTAGTTGCAGGGTTAGGATTTCAATGCGCCAATCACGATATTCGTGTCGGAGGTAAATTCGTAATCAGGAACCAGAAGATTTTTAGGTGCAGGGCCTTTGCGGATGCGGCCAGAAGTATCGTAATGCGAACCGTGACAGGGACAGAACCAGCCTTTGTAATCACCGACCGCGTTACCGAGCGGCACGCAGCCCAGATGGGTGCACACACCCACCATCACCAGCCATTGCTCTTTGCCTTTTTTGACGCGATCTTCGTCTTTCTGCGGATCTTTGAGTGCTGCCGTATCGTCTTTTTTCGCGGTCTCAATTTCAGCAGTCGTGCGATGACGGATAAAAACAGGTTTTCCGCGCCACATGACTTTTACTTCCTGCCCTTCGGCAATCGGGGAAAGATCCACTTCGGTTGAGGCAAGCGCCAGCGTATCCGCCGCAGGATTCATGCTATGGATGAACGGCCACAGCGCGATCGCGCCACCCAGCCCCGCCATCGCCGAGGCAGAAAGAACGATGAAATCGCGCCGCGTCGTGCCGTCTTCATGGACTCTGGCGTTCTCATCTTGCGTAGCGGTGTGGGTTGGATGGCTCATGTCGTGTGCTCAACAGTAAGGGCGTGTATCAACGAGTTGGTTTAATGTGAGAGTTGCGAATCCCGCGCCGAGAAGGAATAACCAGCGCAAAATTCAGGCAATTTATGAGCCTTATATAACATTTTTCGCGCTTGGCAATGGCTTGCAATGGGATTCATGTGGGATTTTCCCGCTATTGATTATCAGTGTGGTTTTGGGGCAAAAGTAAAGTACCGCATCTGTATTTCTGCTCTTACATTGGTAATTTCACTATAGTCATTTGATTTTATCATTTCCGGCGAGCGAAAATGAGAGGTTTTGAGAACCGCAGCGTAAGTGTACGTTTAAGTACATGCGCATCCACCTACGCTTGAAAGCTACGGTGGACTATTGAGTGGACGTGTCCGCCGAAGCCCGTAGGGCGAAGGCGGAAGCGCAAAAACGTCTCATTTGCAGCCACCGGAAATGATAAAGGTAAACGACTATATGCAACTTGCTCTTTATCAACCTGATATTCCGCAAAATGTCGGCAGTATGTTCCGGCTATGTGCGTGTTTTGGCGTGCCGTGCCACATCATCGAACCGTGCGGTTTTGCCTTCGATGAACGGCGGCTACGCGCGGTGGCGATGGATTACATGGATCATGTGAAGTATCTACGCCATGCGTCGTGGGAAGCGTTTTTGAAGTGGATGGGGGGAATTGAAGATGGGCGGATGGGCAGAATGGAAGAAATGAAGATGAGAAGAATGCAAGAACATACGAGTACGGATTCTTTTTTCTCCAGTTCTCCAGTTCTGCCCATCCCCGCATCCGCCCATCCATCCCCTCCCCGCCTCATCCTCCTCACTAGTAAAACTTCTACCTATCATCACCAATTCGCGTTCCGGCCGGATGATATATTACTGATGGGGCGGGAAAGCGCGGGCGTGCCAGACAGCGTGACAGCGCAGTGTCATGCGTCACTTCGTATTTCCATGGTGGCAGGCGTGCGATCGCTCAACGTCGTGCAGGCCGCCTCCATCGTGCTTGCGGAAGCGCTTAGGCAGACCGCACAATCCCCATTTGACACAACTTCGCTTAACCTAGATCAATGCTGCTGAGACTTTGACTGTTAGTCTGAGGGTATTCTGCTTGTCACCAGAGGATCCGTATGCAAAGCCTAGCCTATAAATTGAGTCACCCGATGTACACCATGGACGAGAAAAAACAGCTTACCGCCCAGTGGTTCCGCGCGCTGCGCGACCGTATCTGCGCGGAATTTGAGACACTGGAAACCGAGCTGACCGGAACCCATAGCGACCTTGCCGCGAGCACCTTCACCCGCACGCCGTGGAACCGTCCGGAAGGCGGTGGCGGGGAAATGTCCATCATGAAGGGGCGTGTGTTTGAAAAAGTGGGCGTGAATATCTCGACCGTGCACGGCGAATTTTCCGAAGCCTTCCGCAAAGAAATTCCAGGCGCCGAACGCGATCCGCGGTTTTTTGCCACCGGTATATCGCTCGTGGCGCACATGCGCTCACCCAAAGTGCCTGCGGTGCATATGAATACGCGCTTTATTGTCGTAGGCGACGGCGAACAATTTTTATCTGCCCCAAACAAATCAGCCCATGCCACATATCCCGACTACACGCCCACGAGCTGGTTTGGCGGCGGGGCAGATCTGACGCCGATGGTGCCCCACGAGCCCGACACGCACGATTTTCACACTGCTTTCAAGACCTGCTGCGATGCCTATCATCCCGATTATTACCCGCTGTATAAACGCTGGTGCGATGAGTATTTCTTTTTGAAACATCGAGGCGAGCCGCGCGGCATCGGCGGCATATTCTATGACTACCACAACAGCAAAGATTTCGAGCATGATTTCGCCTTCACCAAAGCGGTAGGCGAAACCTTTTTATCTACCTACCCGACACTCGTGCGCCGTCACATGAATACGTCGTGGACAAGAGAGGAGCGCGAACATCAGCTCGTGCGCCGCGGGCGGTATGTGGAGTTCAATCTGCTCTATGATCGCGGGACGCGCTTTGGTCTAATGACCGGTGGTAATACGGAAGCGATCCTGATGTCACTCCCGCCAGAGGTGAACTGGCCGTAGCGACCTAACGCGCAATACCATTTCTGTGCGAGTGACCGTTCACACCAAGTCGCTGCTTTTCATTCCAATCATTAAATTCTTTGTTCCAGCGCTCACGAAGCGCCTTCAATTCCGCGTCAGGTGTATCATCCGGTGCGTGTACCTCGAAACTCACGGCCATCGCATCCGGCTTGCGCCCCTCTGAATGCACAGTGAATGAGGCTTTCCAGCCCTGCCGCACATGTGGATTCATTGGCACACCACCTGCGAGTGGCTCGACGAAATTACAAAACAACGCATTCCATGCAGCAATCGGCACGTTTCTTTTATATACTTCGATCATAGAGGGCTCCTTGATTTCTTCTCATCTGGCACGGGATCCGTGCAGATCCTCACGGCGATGGTATTCACGCAAAAGATTCTCCATCTGCCTATGTGCAGAGGGCATGGTTTTTCTGGCATAATCGAGCAGCAGCTGATCTACAATATCTTCTTGAATTTTTTCTCGCTTAAAACGCAGGCTCGCTTTCACATACAGCGCCCATGCGCTTGAATCTTCGGGCGGATGCAAGAGTTCGGGATTTTTGCTGACGATTTCTTTCCACAATGTATCGCGTTTGTGGCGAATTGTATTGAGCAGAACGCGCTGATCTTGAGAGGATCGCTCTCCTCCTGCGCCAATCCGTTCCGGATCCGTGCTGATCATCGCGCGATTGCTGTACAAAAATCCGAGTAGCTCCGTAGCCTTAAAATCAATCGCGTCATTGAGTGCGACGGAAAACCCCTTATAAGCAAAAGACAGCAGCAGTGGTGCGGTCAGTCGCACGGTGTAATGCGTGTCATCCTCTGGGTTGGGTTCCATACTGCGCAGGATAGCGCTTGTTCATGAAAAAAGGATTAAATCTCGGCTAGAGATGGGGTCTTCCGCCGCACGGCCTGGTCTTCGTGTTTCATGTATTGTTGTATGAAATACAATAGGATAAGGCTTGGTAGCGCGAGCAGGACTGAGAACACGAAAAACCATTCCCAGCCCACTTCTTCGACAATACCACCGGCGGTGGTGGCAAGGGTCGTACGCCCCAATACCGCAAGCGAACTGAGTAATGCGTATTGCGTGGCGGTGAACTGGCGATTACACAGACTTGAAATAAATACGACGAGAATCGCGGAGCTGATGCCGCCGGTGAAGTTTTCGAGACTGATCCCCAGAATCAGGACAAACGTGCCTTTGCCGGCAGTGATTTCGGATCCGAAAAACACAAGTGAGAATAGCGGCGTGGGATCAGATCCCACTTTGGCTTGCAGAAGGAACATCAGGTTGGTCACCGCGTGGAAAAACCCGCCGATGAGTAGCGGGCGCACCAGCCCATAGCGATTGACGATCCACGCGCCGAGAAACGATCCGGCAATGGTGGCGGCAAAGCCGTAGAGCTTCACCACATTTGCAATCTGGGTTTTGGTGAACCCGATTTCGCGCAAAAACGGATTGGTAAGATTGCCCAGGAACGCATCGCCCAGTTTATAGGTCGCAATAAACACGAGGATAAGAAGCCACCCTTTGCGCGCCATGAAATTGGTGAACGGTGCCACCACCGTCTGCTCGATGCGCCGGCGCCACAGCGCATGTAGCGTTTCCCCAACAGGCGGAATGTTTTTCTGGCGCGTATCTTCCGGCTCACGGATCAAGAGCGTCAATCCCATGCCGACCGCGGCAAGCCCGGCCATCGCCAGATACGCAACCTGCCAGTTATAGATATCGGCGAGATAGAGGCATCCGGCGCCCGACACCAGCATCCCCACACGGTAGCCAAGCGTGGTCATCACGCTGCCTTGGCCGAGTTCGGACGGATCGAGCATTTCGGTGCGCAGCGCATCAATCACAATATCTTGCGTCGCCGACAAATACGCGAGTGTCACCGCGGCGGCGAGTGTCAGCATCAGATTTCCCGCCGGATCGGAAAGGCTCATCAGGAGAATCACGCCCACAAGCAACATCTGCACAAATAACAACCAGCCACGCCGTCTGCCAAAACGCGCGGTGAAAAACGGCAGCGGCATACTGTCCACCAGCGGCGACCAGAGAAATTTCAGCGCATAGGGCGTGGCCACGATGGTGGCAATGCCAATCAGCGTAATCGAAATCCCTTCATCCGACAGCCAGGTGGTCATGGTGGAACCGGTGAGCGCCAGCGGCAACCCGCTGAAAAATCCCAGCGCCAGTATGGTCAGCAGTTTCGGGGTGAGGTAGGTTAGAAAAGAAGCCACGTCCGACTCATAGCGGAGAGTGTAAGTAATTGCGATGGTTTATTGGCGTGATCTCGAAACGGGTAGGCGCGCTAACTGTTCTTGCAGGCTGTGTGCCATCGATTCGAGGATAAACGTGACATGGTTATCGTTTCGATGATTGTTGGGCGATGAATAAGTCACCGGTATCGCAAATTGCAGTTCGTCAGATACATTGGAAAATCCGATTTCTCCGGACTTGAACGCGCTTTGATCCCACTGCAGTTCGCCAACCGTTTTCGCTTTTTCGTATTCACGATTGAGCAAAGTCAGAACCGAATCGGTCACTTTCTGAGAAGGTTGGATACGCAAGTAAAACTGTGAGCGCGACTCACCCTGAGGCAACACTTTCACCTGAAACATCGGTGTGCGTTCTCTGCATTGCTGAACCAGGTTTAACGCCGTTTGTAGCGTCTGTTGACTCGGCTGGAAATATTCTTTCAGTTCTGAGAAAAAGCGCCGCATGTTATTTCTCATCCATGTCGAGATGGAACGTATGCAGGATGCGGTGCAGAAT
Organism: uncultured Rickettsiales bacterium; assembly: GCA_964520155.1. GTDB lineage: Bacteria > Pseudomonadota > Alphaproteobacteria > Rickettsiales > JABCZZ01 > CAZFOM01. Next base: position 30,631 of record CAZFOM010000005.1, on the reverse strand, counting down.
GGGCGCAAGCACAATCCCCACCGAGGCCAGTATGAACACCCCGCAATAGATCGCATACCATCCGGCGAACATTTTTCCGGCGTCGGTGGAGAGCGGGTTTATCTGCCCCATGCCACCTAGCAACATTGCGGCATTCAGAAACGCATCCATCCTGCTGTATGACTCGAACGTCATGAAACCCCACATACCGAACAGCAGCGATAACACCGTGAGCAATAGCACCACGGACACGCTAATCAACACACGCCCCACAAACGCGTGGTGCGAAATCAGCGGTTCGTGTTTACGCTCAAACACGCTAGATTCCGCTGACAACTTCGCGCAGTGGCTTCATCGAGCGGGCACCGAGCTGCTGGATGATATGCGCCGCGCAGGCATTGCCGAGCCGCGCACAGCCCATGAGTCCCCTGCCTTGCGTATAGCCATAAAGGAATCCAGCGGCGAACAGATCGCCGGCGCCGGTGGTATCCACCACTTCGGATACGGGTGCGGCATCCACCTGAATAGTGGCGTCCTTGAGTAACACCACAGCGCCTTTTTCGCTGCGGGTCACGACCACGATAGGACACAAGCCCTTGGCCTGCCAAGATGCAGTTTCAAACGTATCTTCTTCAAACAGCGATTTGATCTCGTTTTCATTCGCAAACAGAATATCGACGGAGCTGCGAATCAATTCAAAAAAATCGGCGCGGTGGCGCTCCACACAGAACGTATCGGACAAGGTGAGTGCCACTTTGCGGTCTTTCTTTTTAGCGGCGTCCACCGCTTTACGGATAGCGTCTTTGGCGTGGGGCTGATCCCACAGATACCCTTCGATATACAGCACCTGCGATTTGGCGATCAGCGCATCGTTCACATCGTCCACCCGCACATCCGTGCAGGCACCGAGATAGGTATTCATGGTGCGCTGTGCATCCGGCGTGACAAAAATCAGGCAGCGCGCGGTTGCAGCACCGCTGGTCGCCGGATTGGTGTCGAAATGCACGCCGACACCACGCATATCGTGACGGAAAATTTCGCCCAGCTGATCGCTTTTTACTTTGCCGATGAAGGCGGGCGTTCCGCCGAGCGAAGCAATCGCTGCGACCGAATTGGCAACCGATCCGCCGGAGCATTCCGCCGCGGCGCGCATATAGGAATAGAGCTCTTCCGCGCGCACCTCATCAATCAGCATCATGCCGCCTTTCACAAGCTGGTGCTGAACGAGAAAATCATCCTCGGTAAAACTTAAGACATCGACAATGGCATTGCCGATGCCGCAGACGTCATAGATGGTGTCAGTCATTGGTAAGTGGATGGTTGATGGTTGATGGTTAATAGTTGTTAGTGATTTATTTGCCTTTCGTCCAGATTCAATCACCATCAACTATTAGCCATCAACTATTTTTGTCCTCAGAGCGTCTTTGTTTTAGCCGTGCGCGAGTCTGTCGAGACGATGCCTAACAAAATCAACCATAAACTATCAACCATCAACTATTATTCTCCTCGCCTCTTCCAATTGCTCCTGCGTATCCACCCCCAAAGGCACCGTATCAACGATTGCCACATCGATCCGCATCCCGTTTTCGAGCGCGCGAAGCTGTTCGAGTTTTTCCTGTTTTTCGAGCGCACTCGGCGGTAATTGGACAAACTGTTCGAGGGCTTTGCGCCGGTACGCATAGATCCCGATATGGTGATAGGTGGTGCCTTCTCCGTGCGGAATGGTGGCGCGCGAAAAATACAGCGCGCGGGCGATGCGCGGGGAGTTGGAATGCGCAGCATGAAGTGCCACCGGCGCATCAAAGGTGAATTCCTGATGCGCGATAAAGGCAAGGGTGGCGCGATTGTCTTGTTTGCTGGTGTGCGCCAGCGCGACTTTTACCACGTTCGGGTTGGTGCGATCGGCGTCGTTATAAATCGGGCAGGCAAGCGTGGCGATGTCCACCGCTGGATCGAGCAGCGGCAGTGTCACATCCTGAATCAACCGTGGCTCGAGCGTGGGAATATCCCCCTGCAGATTGATCACCACGTCGTGCAACCGGTCAGGATCATGCTGCGTAAGCGCTTCAAAAATACGATCCGAGCCGGACGGGTGCTTGGGGTCGGTCATGACCGCTTTGCCGCCCGCCATTTCCACCGCATCACGAATATCGACGTGGTCAGTGGCCACCACCACCTGCCCCACACCGGATTCCACCGCGCGTTTCCACACCTGTACGATCATGGGAAGCCCGCCAATATCCTTCATGGGCTTATTGGGCAGGCGGGTCGAGGCCATGCGTGCAGGAATGAGAATGATCGGGTGCATAGAAAACCGCTGTGGTGAATTGTACATACCCTGTAACAGATTTCGCTTTTATGCCATAGTTTTGGTTGCAGTCGCGCGGCGTCGCGATTATAGCTAGCCCCGAAATCACCTCTTTTTCCTACCTCTTCGAGACGACACATGAACGGATACGAACTCAACAAAATAGCGGCGGCGGTGCTGCTTTCCGGCACCATAGCGATGAGCATCAGCCTGGGAATGAGCGCCCTGTACAAAGAAGGCGAAGAACACGCCAGCGCCGAGCCCAAGCGCGGCTACTCGATCGCCGGTGCCGAAACCGCAGACGCAGGCGCAGCGGTCGCCGCAGCGGTGGATACGGGGCCAGTGGATATTCTGCCCTTTTTGCAGACGGTGGATCTCAAAAAAGGCGAAGAACTGCTCAAGCGCTGCACCTCCTGCCATACGTTTGAGAAGGGGGGACCGAACCGCGTAGGGCCAAATCAATGGGCAATCGTTGGTAGCAAGTTCGCACACAAGGAAGACTACGCCTATTCCGATGCGCTCAAAGCCCTGCACGAAACCAAAGTGTGGGGATTCCAGGAAATGTCAGACTTTCTTGAGAACCCAAAAAAATATCTGCCAGGCAATAAAATGGCATTCGCCGGCATTAAAAAGCCCGAAGACCGCGCGAACCTGATTGCTTATATCAACACCTTGTCGGACAACCCGCTTCCGATTCCGAAAGTGGATCCGGCGGCGGCAAAACCGGCTGAAGCTCCGGCAGTTGCACCTACTGATCCCACTGCTCCTCCGGCCGATGGCGCTACGCCCGCTGCCGCCCCGAAAGCGAACATCAATGAACTGCTTAAAACCGCGGATCTCAAACTGGGTGAGCAGTTACTCAAGCGTTGCACCTCGTGTCACACGTTTGAGAAAGGTGGCCCCAACCGCGTTGGCCCGAACCAATGGGGCGTAGTGGGTGGCGATTTCGCGCATGTAGCCGATTTCAAATACTCCGATGCGCTGAAGGCCTTGCATGGTCAGAAAAAATGGACATTCGAGGAACTCGATGCCTTCCTCGAAAACCCGCGCAAGCATCTGCCCGGAAACAAGATGGCCTTCGCCGGCATCCGCAAGCCGGAAGAGCGCGCTGCCCTCATTGCCTACATCAACACGCTGTCGGACAATCCGCTGCCGTTGCCGAAGTAGTGGTTAGTGGTTAGTGGTTGGTGGTTGGTGGTTGGTGATTGGTGATTGGTGATTGGTGATTGGTAGTTGGTGCCTAGTGCCTTGATTTCGTCATTCCCCGAATTTTACGACCTGTCACGCCAAAGCCTCGGCGAGGGCGGACAGGTTGCGACTCGGGCGATGACGATAGAGACTACACCTAAAACCTAGAATTTTGGTCGTGCGGACATTTACGCTATGCCGTAAGCGAAAACACCGTTTTCGAGAACCTCACCGCAGCGTACGTAAAAGTACGTGAGGAGAGGAAGCGGAGAAAACGGTGTTTGCAGCAAGGCATAGTAGTAAATGTACATACGACCTAGCCCCTCTTTCCTTCTTTGCAGTGGTTAAAGAATCCGCTATACCAACCGTGTTTTCTGGGGAGGGCATTATGGATCCAGCAACGATGTGGCTGATTGGCGGCGCGATATTAATTGCGATTGAAGCAACGGCGCTACCCGGCATGGGTTTTCTGTTCGGTGGCTTTGGTGCGATTTTAGTGGGGGCGCTGCTGGTGTTTGGCGCAATTCCGCCCGAACATACGGTATGGCAGTTTGGTCTGTGGTTTTTGCTCACCGTCGTTGCGGCGGTGGCGCTGTGGAAGCCGCTTAAGAATTTCCGCGTGAATCCGAATGCGGATAATAGTTTCAACGATGTGGTAGGCACGCGCGCGAAAGTGATCGGCGAACCCATCAAAGCCGGAGGCGCTGGTAAAGTAACATGGTCGGGCACCACGATGAACGCCCGCGCAGACGCATCGGTTTCGGGGGAATTGTTAGTGGGCACCGAAGTCGTGATAACCAAAATTGAGGGTAACACAGTCACGGTAAAGCAGGTTTGAAAATAACTTATTATTTGGGATGAGCGTAGCTGCGCGAGTAGGCAATAATAGATAAAAAAATACGCAGTAGCGTTTTTCAGCCATGAGCTGCGAAAGCACGTTTCATGGCGAGGGCAGTAGCCCGAGCTGGAAACATCAAATCAGGGAGGTTTTATATGGACGGCATAAGCACATTTTTCTTCGTACTCATGTTCGTAATCGTGCTCTTGGTATGGAAGGGCGTGAAGATCGTGCCGCAGCAATCGGCATGGGTGGTGGAAAATCTGGGGAAATTTGACCGCATCTTGGAACCCGGGATGCGCTTTCTCGTGCCGTTTGTCGAAAACATTTCGTATCGCCATTCGCTTAAGGAATATGCGATGGATGTGCAGGAACAAACCGCCATCACGCGCGACAACGTGCCGCTGATCTTAGACGGGGTGATCTATCTCAAGATCATCGACCCAAAAGCCGCCTCCTACGGTGTGAGCAACCCGATCTTTGCGATCACGCAGCTTGCGCAAACCACCATGCGCTCGGAGATTGGTAAGCTCACGATGGATCAATCCTTTGAAGAACGTGAGCGCCTGAACGCCAATATCGTCTCCGCGATTAACGACGCCGCGCAGACCTGGGGCATTCAATGTATGCGTTATGAGATCAAGAATATCTCGCCGCCGCCTTCGGTTCAGAAAGCCATGGAACTGCAAATGGCCGCTGAACGTCAAAAGCGCGCGCTGATTCTGGAGTCCGAAGGAAAACGGCAGTCACAGATCAACATGGCCGAGGGTAAGAAGCAGGAAATCGTGTTGCAATCAGAAGCGGCACTTACCGATCAGGTAAACCGCGCGAACGGTGAAGCGCAGGCGATTATCGCCGTGGCGGATGCGACCGCGCAGGGTATCGTCAAAGTCGCAGAAGCCATACGGATGCAAGGCGGAACGGACGCCGTGTCACTCAAAATCGCTGAGCAATATGTCGCGGCCTTCAGCAAACTTGCGCAGACCGGCACCACGGTGCTGCTGCCCGCCAATGCCGGCGATGCAGGTTCCATGGTGGCGCAGGCCTTGACGGTGTTTGAATCGATCAAAGGCCGTGCGTCCGGCACCCCAAACGCCTCTGGGCCGTGGCAGAGTAAATAGACAGTGATCAGAATTTTGAATTTTATTCATTATTTTGTTTACCAATCACTGGTGCTATTCTTGTCATGCCAGCGAATGCTGGCATCCAGTTCTTTTTTATTTTTTGCGCCGCTAACTTGGCGCGCTGGATACCAGCATTCGCTGGTATGACATCTATTAGCCACTTCATGAATAAGGATGGTTTTTTCTCACGTCTGCTCCGTGAAGAATGAGGAAAGCACTACACACTGAAAGACCTAGCAATGAAATTCTTCGCACTCCCCCTCCTCCTCGCATCCTTCATCGCCACATCCGCGAGTGCCGCGCCACAATACTATCTCACCCAGTATGGTGAGCCGAAATATGCGGCAGATTTCAAACATTTTGAGTACGCCGATCCCAAGGCATTAAAAGGCGGTAGCGTCACGCTGGCTTCGCCTGCGAGTTTTGATTCGCTTAACCCGTTTATCGTTAAGGGCGTACCTGCACCCGGCATCGCTTCCATTTTTCAATCGCTGATGACCCCGTCACTGGATGAACCCAACACCGTCTATGGCCTGATCGCCGAGAGCGTGTCCGTGTCTGCAGATCGTACGAGCGCGGAATTTACCTTGCGGCAGAACCCCAAACCCGTATGGCATGACGGCACAGCAATCACGCCGGAAGATGTCGTGTTTTCCTTCCATACGCTTAAGGAAAAGGGCGATCCGGCGTATCAGATTCTCTATGCGCCGATCGCGAAGGTAGAAAAAACCGGCGCGAATTCGGTGCGATTCACCTTCTCCGATACGACTAACCGCGAGCTGCCGATCATTGCCGCCACCATGCCGATTCTGTCGAAAGCATATTATACAAAACAGGATTTCACCAAAACGACGCTCGAGCCACCGCTGGGTAGCGGTGCGTACAAGGTGAAGTCGGTGGATCAGGGGCGGCGGATTGTCTATGAGCGCGTCAAGGATTTCTGGGCGAAGGATCTGCCAGTGAATGTGGGATCGGCGAATTTCGACGAAATCCGCTTCGATATTTACCTCGATGAAACCGTGGCGCTTGAGGCCTTCAAGGGTGGCAATGTCGATTTCCGCGAAGAGTTCATCGCGCGCAACTGGGCGACTGCGTATGATTTTCCGGCTTTGAAAGAAGGCAAGGTCATCAAGCGCATGATCTATAACTCGGTACCAACCGGAATGCAGTGTTTCGTGATGAATGCGCGCAAACCGTATTTCTCCGATCGTCGGGTGCGTGAGGCAATTGCGCTCACGATGGATTTCGAATGGACAAACAAGACCCTGTTTTTCGATGCGTATAAGCGCAATTCCAGTTATTTCATGAATACGGAATTTGCTTCATCTGGACTGCCTGACGCGGCAGAATTGGCGCTGCTTGAGCCCTTTCGCGCCCAGCTTGCACCCCGAGTATTCACCACACCGTTTTCACCGCCCGTAACCGACGGATCGGGGAATCTGAGGCAGCAACTGATTCAGGCTGACACGCTGCTTAAAGACGCAGGCTGGGTCGTGAAGGATGGCAAGCGCGTAAACGCCACCACCGGTCAACCCTTCACCATTGAGTTTTTGCTCAACCAGCAATCCATGGAGCGCGTGATTGCGCCGATGCGCAAGAATCTGGAGCGGCTCGGGATCAAGGCCACCATCCGCATGGTGGATGATGCGCAGTACATCAAGCGTCTGGAAACGTTTGATTTCGACATTATTTCGCAGTGGCTGAACCGTCAGGTCTATTACCCGGGCATCGAGCAGAAATCCTACTGGCATTCCAAGCAGGCGGATGTAGAGGGCAGTCTGAATTATGCCGGTGCGAAGCATCCCGCGGTCGATGCGCTGCTTGAGAAAGTAGTCGGCGCAACGGATCTGGAAACATTGCGCGTCGCCGCGCGGGCGCTCGACCGTGTGCTGCTGTCAGAGCATTACGTCATTCCCAACTGGCATTCACCGGCCTTCCGTGTTGCCTATTGGGATAAGTTCCAAACGCCTGCAGTGGATCCCAAATTCGCGCTCGGCTTCGGATTCTGGTGGGTGGATCCGGCGAAGGCCAGCGCGCTTAGCCGGTAGCGTTACTCACTCGCCGGCATTTGTGCTTCCCTGCTCTTTCTGAGGGCATTGAAATCATGCCCTTCAAAATGTTTGCAGTAGGAGGGCATATCCAGTTTGCTGACATCTTGCATGGGATCCATAGTAGCTACTTGTTGCTGATCTTTGGGCATCTGTTTTTTGGCAAGCGCCATCATGGCATCCGTATGGGACTGGCATTTACGGCTTGCTTCCTGCGTGAGTTTCGCATCAGGCGCCTCGGTCACCGAGCGTAGCAGCGCCCGCGCTTCCTCATATTGTTTCGCGCCGCACAGGCGTTGGAGTTGCGGCATCATCTCCATCATGTTGGAGATCATGCTGTTTTGGGCATTCTGGAGCGTTTCCTTGCCAACCGCCTCTTCCATACAGCGCTGCATCTGTTGGTAGGCTTCAGAAAGCGCCATCTGATTGGCATTGGGAGAGGACGGAAGCGACGGCGCCACCACCTGCGCTACCGCCAAAGCGGGCAACATTGCTATTAACATCATCCCAAGCGCCAAGCGATTCATGTGACCTCTCTTTTGTGTATGCTATCTTTTCTCAAAAACGACGATCCAGCACAATGTTTAGTTATAATCTCAGTGTTTCTAGGTCGTTTGGATTGCTTATGGTATTTTGCAGCAAGTCTGTTAAAAAATAATGACCATCGCTTTTGTTATGCTTTAATTATTATATATTAGATGTTTAGCTATACTCTGAAACGCCTATTGCTGATGATTCCGACTCTGTTTGGGATCATGGTGCTGAATTTCGTGATTGTTCAGGCGGCACCTGGCGGGCCGGTGGAGCAGATGATTGCGCGCATCAAGGGGCATGATACGCAGGCCACCGCGCGTATCAGCGGCGCCACGACGGATACCGGCACGACGCAGCATTCCGATCCGGCGCGGCTTTCGGCTCTCGATTCCAGCCAATCGGCCTATCGCGGCGCGCAGGGTATTGATCCAGAAATCATCGCGCGCATTGAACAAATGTATGGGTTCGACAAGCCGCCCGCCGAGCGTTTCTGGAACATGATGGCGGATTATGCGACATTTGATTTCGGCACGAGTTTTTTTCGCGACGAGCCGGTGATGGATCTGATTTTGGATAAATTGCCGGTGTCGATTTCACTGGGGCTATGGACGACGCTGATCGTGTATCTGATTTCGATTCCGCTCGGTATCATGAAAGCGGTGCGGGACGGGTCGCGGTTTGACGTATGGAGTTCCGGCGTGATCGTCGTGGGCTACGCGATTCCAAGTTTTCTGTTTGCGATCTTGCTGATCATCCTGTTTGCGGGCGGTAGTTACTGGCAGATATTTCCCATGCGCGGGCTGGTATCGGATGATTTCGACACGCTGAGTCCGATGGACAAAATCCTCGATTACCTCTGGCATCTGGTGCTGCCAATCACGGCGATGGTGCTTGGCGGTTTTGCGGGGCTTACCATGCTCACCAAGAACTCCTTCCTCGATGAGATCGGCAAGCAATATGTGCTGACCGCTCGCGCCAAGGGGCTTACGGAGCGGCAGGTGTTGATCCGCCATGTGTTTCGTAACGCCATGCTGATTGTGATTGCGGGATTTCCTGGTGCGCTGCTTCGCATCTTGTTTACCGGCGCGCTATTGATCGAGGTGATTTTTTCGCTCGACGGGCTGGGCAGGCTCGGGTTTGAAGCTGCCATCAACCGCGATTATCCGGTGATGTTCGGCACGCTCTTCATCTTCACGCTGCTGGGACTGATCTTTAATCTGATTGGCGACCTCACCTACACCCTCGTCGATCCACGCATTGATTTTGAGCGTAGAACCTGAAAGTGTTATCCGACTGTACGGCCGTCTTTCACTTTGATTACAACCTCCCCGCCACGCTTGCCTCGTCCAAACGGACTCTTATCAAGGGGATCCGGGTACAAATAGGGAGAATGAATGTCTAACCTCTTACCCTGGTCACCCCACAGCGTTTTCCCTAGTTCATTCAATGCCATATTTAGCATTTCTTTTCCTCCCTCTAGTGCGATCTGCCAAGAATGCTTGCCATCATCCGCGATAGTCGGGAGTTGTAGTTTGTTTAGTTGTTCGGGATTTATCGTTAGATTTAATTCGGGTAGTTCGGGTATGAGATTTTTTCCGGATATGTGATTATACAATACGGCATAGTTCTTTGTGTTAATTCCCATCATTGCATACTGACGTAAAATCCTTAGATTCTTAACAGTCAGCGGTTGCGCCAGAATTATATCGTAGGATTGTTCGAGTAGCTTTCTACTATTCTCGTCAAGATCTCTAGTTTCCAAGCCTAAGTGTTGGATGTTATCGATTACCGTTTTTCCAAGAAGCAAACCTGCTACCACGTTCTTGGGATTTATTTTCAATACTTTCTGTAAGAGCTCCCTAGCTCCCACGTAATCATGTTTAGCAAGCATGATATCAATTATACGGCTAAGGGCGTTTTTGTTATCAGGGTTTATATCCAGTATTTTGGTAAGGAATTCTTTAGCTGCTTCTATATGGCCTTCCGAACGAAGAATTCTTGCCATTTGGGTCAGTGCCGATTCCCTGTTGGGATTTATTTCTATTACCTTAAGATAGCACCGTTTTGTATTTTCTATGTCTTTTTTTCTATAATAAGACTCTGCTAACGCGTGCCATATTGATTCGGCGTTCGGTTTTTCATCTAAGTATTTCTTACCCAATGTAATGGATTTATCAAATTCTCCATCTTCTAGCATCCGCCTCATTTTATTTAAGACACGTACATCCGTATCAGGATCATTGTGATTCGTTTTTTTTTCGCCCGGTGTTGTAAAACGACCGGAATCCAGATCAAATTGGATTGGGGGGGGGTCTTTTTCTTCACTCATATAGCTCACACAGTTATGCTTTTTGTTTGCATTCTTATCCGATTGATCCGAACTACCTCTGATGCTACCTTTTTCATCTCTGTTCTAGGTACGGTTGTCATGCCAGCACAAGCTGGCATCCAGTGAAGTCACAACACGCGATGAAAATGATGTTTTTACCTCACTTTATCAGTTGTTCTGGATGCGAACTACCATTGGCATGACAATTAAAAAATGAACGCTGAATGTTAAATTACCCAATAAAAATGAACATTTTGCTAATATGACCCCTGCACAGCAAAAATGGTTAAAATTCAAAGCCAACCGGCGCGGCTGGTGGTCGCTGTGGATTTTCCTGATTCTCTTTGTGGTGTCGTTGTTTGCCGAGTGTATTGCCAATGACAAGCCGATCATCGTGCGTTTTGAGAATCAGTGGTTCTTTCCGATCTGGAATATGTACCCCGAAACGACATTCGGCGGTCATTTCGAAACCGAAACAAAATACACAGATCCATATATTAAAGATAAAATTGAGTCCTCGGGCTGGATGGTGTTTCCACCCATTCGTTTCGATTATCAGACCATCAATTACGACCTCACCGTGCCCACCCCTGCCCCGCCCTCACCCGAAAACTGGCTGGGTACGGATGACCAAGGGCGCGACGTGCTGGCGCGGCTGATATACGGGTTTCGCATTTCGATTCTATTTGGCTTGACGCTCACCCTCATCAGCGCCGTAATCGGCATTCTTGCTGGCGCGATTCAGGGGTATTTCGGCGGTGTAACCGATCTGGTGTTTCAGCGCTTTATCGAAATCTGGTCGGGGCTTCCGGTGCTGTATCTCTTGATCATTCTAGCGTCCATCGTCACCCCGACCTTCTGGTGGCTTCTGGGTTTGATGCTGCTGTTTTCCTGGATGTCGCTCGTGGATGTGGTGCGCGCCGAGTTTCTGCGCGGACGCAACTTCGATTATGTGCGCGCCGCGCGCGCCCTGGGGGTGGGAGAATTCACCATCATGCTACGGCATGTGCTTCCCAACGCGCTGGTGGCTTCCCTCACCTTCATCCCCTTCATTCTGAACGGTTCGATCACCACACTCACTTCGCTCGATTTTCTGGGATTCGGCCTGCCCCCCGGTTCGCCGTCGCTTGGCGAACTGCTCGCGCAGGGTAAAAACAACCCGCAAGCACCGTGGATCGGCATCACGGGCTTTCTCACTCTTGCCGTTATGTTGTCGCTGCTGATTTTTGTCGGCGAAGCCGTGCGCGACGCACTCGACCCGAGGAAAGTGCTGAAATGACGCTAGTTGCGCTGTCAAATCTGCAGATCGCCTTCGGTGCACAAAACCAGCGCAAATGCGTCGTAAACAATGTTTCTTTATCCCTGCGGGCCGGTGAATTGCTGGCGCTTGTGGGCGAATCAGGGTCAGGAAAATCGCTTACTGCACTGTCCATCATGGGGTTGCTCCCCTCCTCCGCCCAGCTTTCCGGCACGATACAATTTGAAGACAAGCTCCTTCTTTCCCCTGACAGCAGGCAGCACTCACCCGACACCTCGCTCAACGGCTCTGCCATCACCATGATTTTTCAGGAGCCGATGACAGCGCTTAATCCGCTGCATACGATCGGCAAACAGATCGCTGAAATGATCGAGTTGCATCAACCGCTGAAATCGTCATCAGAGGTTCGCGCGCACATTCTATCGTTATTCGACGAGGTTGGTCTTACGCATCTCAAAGACCGACTTCATGCCTACCCGCATCAGCTATCGGGCGGGGAGCGTCAGCGCATCATGATCGCAATGGCGGTGGCCAATAATCCGAAGCTGCTGATTGCGGATGAGCCGACTACGGCGGTAGATGTCACGGTGCAAAAACAAATCCTAAGCCTCATTTCACGACTGCAGAAAGAGCGCGGCATGGCGGTACTATTTATCACGCACGATCTGACGCTGGTGCGGCGCATGGCCGATCGCGTTGCCGTGATGCGCGCGGGCGAGATCGTCGAGATCGGCGCGGTGAAAGAGGTGTTTTCTTCGCCCACACACGCTTACACAAAACAACTACTGGCATCGGAGCCTAAAGGTTCTCCCCTGCCCCTGCCCTCACCGCTTTCGCCGCTGCTTAAGGCAGAGAAACTTACAGTGCGGTTTCCGGTCACCAAAGACTTCTTTGGCCAGGTAAAAACATGGAAGCACGCCGTGGACGGTATTTCACTGACGCTGGCGCGCGGGACGACCCTTGGGATTGTCGGTGAAAGCGGCTCGGGCAAATCCACGCTGGGGTTTGCGCTCCTGCGTCTGGTGCCATCGACGGGTGCCATCTGGCTATCCCATGTCGGTTCCGAACTGGCACTGCATACACTTTCGGGCAAGGCGCTGCGTTCCTTGCGTCGCGATATCCAGATCGTGTTTCAGGATCCGTTTTCCTCGCTTTCGCCGCGTCTGAGTGTGGAGGATATCATCGCCGAAGGGCTGCGTCAGTTTGAGCCGGATCTTTCCGAGACTGAAGTTTCCGCGCGGGTGGATGCGATGCTGCTCGAGGTCGGGCTTGTGCCTGAGATGAAACACCGCTATCCGCATGAATTTTCGGGCGGACAGCGCCAGCGGATTTCGATCGCACGCGCGATGATTCTGAAACCCCGCTTCGTGGTGCTGGATGAACCGACCTCGGCGCTCGATCTCACGGTGCAGGGTCAGATTCTGGAACTGCTTAAATCCCTGCAGTCGAAATATGGGTTATCTTACCTCTTCATCAGCCATGATCTGCGGGTGATCCGCTCGATCTGCCATCGGGTGATGGTGATGAAGGAGGGCAAAGTGGTGGAAGAAGGCACCTGCGACGCTATTTTTTCTAGCCCGCAAACCGATTACACCAAAGCCCTGATTGAGGCCGCGTTTACTACCTAAACCACCAATATGGTGGCACCGGTCGTTTTTCGGGCTTCCAGTTCTTCATGCGCATGGGCGGCGTCTTTCAGGTAAAAACTCTGACCAACTTTGATCTTGAGCACGCCCTGATAGACCATATCGAGCATTTCGCCGCACATCATGATGAAATCGCTGTAATTCTGCGTGTAAGTGGTAAGGGTCGGGCGGGTGATAAACAGCGAGCCTTTCTGCGCCAGCACGCCTATATCCACCGGCGGGATTTTGCCGGAAGATTGCCCGTAACTCACTAAAAACCCGAGCGGCATCAGACAGTTAAGCGAGATTTCAAACGTGTCTTTTCCAACCGAGTCATAGACCACATTTACCTTCTCGCCATTGGTGATTTCCTGCACACGCGCTTCGATATTTTCTTTACTATAATCAATGACATGCGCGCATCCATTGTCGCGGGCGACTTTGGCTTTGGCGGCATTGCCGACCACGCCGATCATGGTCGCGCCCAGAAAACTTCCCCATTGGCACACGAGCTGCCCCACCCCGCCGGAAGCGGCATACACCAGCGCGGTAATGCCAGGGCGCAACTGGAACGTGCGGCGCACGAGATATTGCGCGGTCAGGCCTTTCAGCATCATGGCAGCGCCGATTTCAAACGAGATAAAGTCCGGCAGTTTCATCAGGTGGCGTTCGGGCATGACGCGGTATTCGGTGTAGGAGCCTGGCGCACCGGTGCCATACATCACGCGGTCACCCACCTTGAAGAGTTTGCAGCCCTCCCCCACTTTTTCGACCACGCCCGAGGCTTCCATGCCGATGATGGTCGGGTAATGCGGCAGCGGATACAGGCCGGTGCGGTGATACACGTCGATGAAGTTCAGACCCACGGCTTTCTGACGGATCAGCACCTCTCCCGCACGCGGCAGAGGCATGGGAATTTCTTTCCAAACCAGAGTTTCGGTGCCGCCTGGTTGCGTGCAGATAATCGCCTGTGGCATGGGGAATCACACTTGGGTATAAGCTCCATTGATATAGCGTGGTGGATAGCTTGGAGCAATATGGCTGAGACAATTTTTGCACTGGCAACGGGAGCGGGTCGCGCAGGCGTGGCCATCATCCGTATTTCGGGTGCGCGCGCGGGCGATGCACTGCTGGCACTGGGCGCAAGCGCCCTTCCCGCCCCTCGCCTTGCTACCCGTTTGAAGCTACTTCATCCCACTACGCGCGATCTGATCGATGACGCGCTGGTATTGTGGTTTCCCGCACCCCACAGTTTCACCGGCGAATCGGTGGTGGAACTGCACATTCATGGAAGCCCCGCCGTGATGAATGAAATCGTGACGGTGCTATCGACCCTGCCCGGGTTTCGCACTGCACTCGCGGGCGAGTTCACCCGACGGGCGCTACTAAACGGCAAGATGGATCTGGCGCAGGTTGAAGGGCTTGCCGATCTGATTGATGCCGAAACACGCCAGCAACAGCGGCAGGCGTTGCATTTCATGGAAGGCAGAACGAGTGCGTTTTATGAGGATATGCGCCAGCGCGTGATCCGTGAGCTCGCACATCTGGAAGCCTATATTGATTTTCCCGATGAGGATCTACCGCCGGATGTCTATGCCAGGCTGCGCTCGGGCGTGGCAGAGATTGCAGCCATTATCCGCAACCGGCTTGCCACCGACACGCAGGGCGAGCGCATACGCGACGGGTTTTTCATTACGATTGTCGGCGCGCCGAACGTGGGCAAATCCAGTTTGCTCAATGCACTTTCGGGACGCGATATCGCGATCGTGTCGCATCATGCGGGCACCACCCGCGATGTGCTCGAAGCGCATCTGAATATCAAGGGCTACTCGGTGGTCATTGCAGATACCGCCGGTATTCGCGATCAGGCCGGCGAGGTGGAGCGCGAGGGAATCCGCCGCACGCTGGATCGGGCAGGGAAGGCCGATCTGACGCTGGTGATGTTTGATGCGACGACCGAACCACCCGCAGACATCATCCGCATGATCAAAGGCAATTCTCTGGTGGTGGTGAATAAATGCGACCTTGCGCCGCCATCCGAAGCGTTGATCGCGTATCAGCCCGTAGCGATTTCGGTCAAAGGCGGGCAGGGGATGGATGCCCTGATCGCGCGACTGGAGCAGGAATTTACTGCCATGATTCCATCCCATGAGCCATCCGTGATCACGCGCACCCGCCATCGGCAGGCATTATCGCAGGCGCTAGATCATCTGGAACAATTTGAAAAACAAACGGAAATCGAACTTCAATGTGAAGAGCTCCGCCGCGCGGCACAGGAGATCGGTCGCGTGACCGGAAAGATTGACATTGAAGCCGTTTTAGACGAGATATTCCGCTCTTTTTGCATAGGCAAGTAAGACTTAAACATAGTGCTGTGTATGAACACCACCGATACATTCGATGTCGTTGTGATTGGCGGCGGCCACGCAGGTTGTGAAGCGGCGGCGGCCTCTGCGCGTGTCGGCGCGAAAACGCTGCTCATCACACATAAATTTGAAACCATCGGCGAAATGTCCTGCAATCCGGCCATTGGCGGGATTGCGAAGGGAACCATCGTGCGTGAGATCGACGCGCTTGACGGTGTAATGGGGCGCATCATAGATCAGGCCAGTATTCATTACAAAATGCTCAATGCCAGTAAAGGGCCTGCCGTGCGGGGGCCAAGGGCACAGGCGGATCGCAAGCTCTACCGCAATGCCATGCAGTCCTTGCTCTCTGGGTACCCCAACCTCACCATAAAAGCCGCTTCTGCAGAAGATATAAAGATTGATAATAACAATGTAATACAATCGGTTATATGTGGCGACGGTGCGGAAATCCGTACGCAAAAAGTCATCCTTACCACAGGTACGTTTCTTCGTGGACTGATTCACATCGGTGAGAAAAAAATCGTAGCGGGCAGAGTAGGGGAAGCACCCTCGATCGGACTGTCGGATACACTCAAGCGATGTGGCTTCATGATGGGTCGCCTCAAGACCGGCACACCGCCGCGCATCGACGGGCGCACGATCGACTGGTCACAATGCGAACAGCAGGAGGGTGACAATCCACCTGTTCCGTTTTCCTATCTCACGCATCATATCACGCTGCCACAACTGACCTGTTTCATCACCAGAACCACCTCGGAAACACACGCCTTAATCCGTGCCAACATTCACCGCGCACCCATGTATTCCGGACAGATCGAAGGCACGGGGCCGCGTTACTGTCCTTCCATCGAAGATAAAATCGTGCGTTTTGTCTCCAAGGCGTCGCACCAGATTTTCTTGGAGCCGGAAGGTCTGGACGACTACACGATTTACCCCAATGGCATATCCACCTCGCTTCCAGAGGACGTGCAACTGGGCATATTGAAATCCATTCCGGGACTTCAGAACGCAACTATGATTCGGCCAGGTTATGCCATTGAATATGATTATGTCGATCCGCGCGAGCTAAAGCCAACTCTGGAAACCAAGAAAATATCCGGTCTGTATTTTGCCGGTCAGATCAATGGTACAACGGGATACGAGGAAGCAGGCGGGCAGGGTATCGTAGCAGGTATCAACGCCGCTTTGTCCGCCTCAGGAAGTACCCAGCCATTTATCATGGATCGCGCAGATTCGTATATCGGCGTGATGATTGATGATCTGATTACGCATGGAACTTCAGAGCCTTACCGCATGTTTACCTCGCGCGCCGAATACCGTCTCACATTACGGGCAGACAATGCGGATCGTCGTTTGACCGCAAAGGGAATGAATGCCGGTTGCGTGAGTACAGAGCGTTCATCGCATTTCTCACAAAAGAATCACTCCATTCAAGAAGCAAAACATATTTTGGGTAATCTACACATTACCCCTACCCGAGCCGAGCAGTTCGGAGTAAACTTGAACAAGGACGGTATTAAGCGTTCCGCTCTGGAGTTGCTCAGCTATCAAAATATCGAAAAGGAAAAACTGATTGCGATCTGGGGTGAAATTGGAAATTATTCGGATGAGGTATTAGAACAGGTCACTATTGATTCCATGTATGCAAATTATTTGAAAAAGCAGGAATCCGATATTGCTTCCTTTAAGAAAGATGAGCAGCTCACTATCCCAGAGCACATCAATTTCAAGGATATGCAGGCGTTATCGAATGAAATACGCGAAAAATTGAATAAGGCAAAACCCAGAACCATAGGAGCCGCGCAACGTATCCCGGGTATGACTCCAGCGGCTATTTCGATTTTACTGGGTACCATTAAAAATCATCGTGTCGTAATGGAAGATGAAGCGCGATGAGGTTTTAGAGAGTGATTATACATCACTCTGTCAGATCAAAAATGTTTCACGTGAAACATTTCTGAGAATGAAAACTCATCAATCATTACTTATAAAATGGCAAAATGCCTATAATTTGGTTGCAAAATCAACCCTGGACGACTGTTGGAACCGTCATTTCCTCGATAGCGCCCAGCTTTTATCCTACCTTCCACCAAAATCAGTCATTCTAGACCTCGGGAGCGGGGCAGGGTTCCCGGGATTGGTTCTAGCCATATGTGGTTACAACGTGACCATTGTAGAATCGGACGAAAAGAAGATCCAGTTCATGAAAAATGTTTCACGTGAAACATTTTGTACCAACGTTACCTTCATTCATTCTAGAATCGAAAAAAGTGAACCACAAAAATTCGACATCATCACATCAAGAGCATTGGCAGATTTATCTACTTTATTCGAATGGTCAGAAAAATTTTTATCCCCTGATAGCATTTGTCTCTTCCACAAAGGTGAAAACTGGTCTAAGGAAATAGACGTTGCAAAAAAGAACTGGAATTTTTCTTTTGACGCAGAACCGAGCAGAATTAATAAAAGCTCTTGTATTTTAAGAATAAACTCTATCAACAGGCGGGGGTGATGATGTCTGACTCTTTATCCGCAAAACGTATTATTTCTATTGTAAATCAAAAGGGTGGTGTGGGAAAAACCACCACGGCGGTGAATCTCGCCACCTCCATGGCCGCCATCGGCAAAAAAGTGTTGCTACTCGATCTGGATCCGCAAGGCAACGCCAGCACCGGTTTTGGTATCAGCACGGAAGAACGAAAACTCACCACCTACGATATACTGGTATCGGATGTAAAAATTGAAGACGCCGCGATACCAACTATTATCCCAGGGTTAGATATCGTTCCATCTACAATTGATTTGTCAGGCGCCGAGCTCGAACTCGTCCCCATGATGCGTCGTGAATATCGTCTGCGCAGAGCATTTGAACAGGCGCATACTCAGTATGATGCGATTTTGATCGATTGTCCGCCGTCTTTAGGGCTTCTCACCATCAACGCACTGACTGCATCGAGCGCGGTTTTGATTCCCCTCCAGTGTGAGTTTTATGCTCTGGAAGGGTTAAGCCATCTGCTCAAAACCATCGACCTGATCAAGCGCAATCTCAATCCGGAGCTCAGTATTCACGGTGTCGTGCTTACCATGTACGATCGCCGCAACAATCTTACAGAACAGATTGAAGCCGATGTGCGTTCGTATCTGGGCACGCAAGTTTATAAAACTGTGATTCCTCGTAATGTGCGGATTTCTGAAGCGCCATCGCACGGAAAACCCGCGATTGTTTATGATATTAACTGCACGGGGTCACAGGCCTATCTGAAACTCGCGCGCGAAGTATTAAAACGCGAAAAAACCTTCACTGAAGCATTACCAGACGCGGCATAAACGTATCGTTTTAGCTGCGCAACCATTCGTCAGAACGCAAAGGGAGAACACACATGGCAGCCGCGCAACGTGGACTTGGAAAAGGCCTGTCAGCCTTGATTTCGGAAGATTACAGCAAGTCTACACAGGGTAAGAATCCGCCCACAAAGTCCACGGAAGATCACAGCGGACACACGACTTCTTTGCCGGTGACAAAACTGCGCGCCGGCAAGTTCCAACCGCGCACACATTTCGATGATTCCAGTATGCGCGAACTGGCTGATTCGATCAGCAAAAACGGCATCATGCAGCCGATTATCGTCCGTCCGGTCGAAAAGGGTATGTATGAAATCATCGCCGGTGAGCGCCGCTTCCGCGCCGCACAAATCGCTGGTCTGAACGAAGTTCCGATCCTCATTCGTGAAATTTCGGATCAGACGGCGCTAGAATTGGCCTTGGTTGAAAACATTCAACGCCAAGATCTAACACCGATTGAAGAGGCGAATGGTTACCAACGTTTGATGGATGAATTCGGTTACACACAGGATGAACTCGCAGGCACGGTGGGGAAGAGCCGCAGCCATGTCGCAAATCTCCTGCGCCTGGTGGATCTGCCACCGGAAGTAAAGCAGTTGGTAGAAGAAGGTAAACTGTCCGCAGGTCACGCGCGCGCGCTGCTCGGTTCAAAAAATCCGGCCGAGATGGCACATGAAATCATCCGACGCGGCCTGAATGTGAGACAGACCGAACGTTTTATCAACGCTGGCCTGCCTGCCAAAACCCCACGCCCGCGCAATGGATCACCGCGCGGGGAGGCTGGTTCCTCTGCAAAGCAGAAAGATCCCGACATTCTGGCATTGGAAGAAACCTTGTCGGACAATCTCGGCCTGAAAGTCAGTATCAACGATCAGGGACAAACGGGCGATATCATTATTTCGTATCACTCCCTCGAACAGCTGGATGAAATCCTGCGACGTCTAGGCGGCAGCATCTAGGGCATATCCCCGTTACTAACTAAGACGTGCTGCAAACTGCACTTTTCTGCGCTTCCGTTACGCATGTACTTGCACGTACACTTACGTTACGGTTCTCGAAAAGTGCTGTTTTCGCTGTGTCTTAGCGTAACGGATGACACGCCCTAATATATTTTAGATAACTGCGCGACCTGAACAAGCCCGCGCGAAAGCATGAGCGGGGCAGGGTAGCCCGTGGTTTTGAGTTCTCGTTCTGTATCTAAAATCAGACTCAGCGCCGCCTGAATACGCGGCAATGTCCAGCGATTTATATGCTGGCGAAACACCG
Source organism: uncultured Rickettsiales bacterium (assembly GCA_964520155.1). GTDB lineage: Bacteria > Pseudomonadota > Alphaproteobacteria > Rickettsiales > JABCZZ01 > CAZFOM01. Next base: position 10,423 of record CAZFOM010000005.1, on the reverse strand, counting down.
GCACATATTTGAAAAACACCTGCGGTCGTAATCCCGCCATGGCGGTGTCGAGATTAGCGCCCTCAGCCATCTTGAGGCGTACCACTTCCAACCGCTGAAAATAACGCTGCAACGTACGAATAATGGCAACAGGCTGAATGTTCTCGCGCAGAAGCCGCGCAAGATAGGATTCCACGTCCTGCATCTGCGCGGAGGCAACCGCCATACTTAAATCATCGAGCGTAAAAAAATCATTCTGCCCTATCAGGGCAGCAGCATGATCGAGTGTGAGATACGGGTCAGATCCTTGAAATAATTTAATCTTTTCAATCTCTTGCTTGGTAACCAGGCGGTCATTTCCGCAATGTTCAGACAGAAAAGCCAGCACGTCTTGCGAGCATTTGATTCCTGCCGCGTTCAATTCTGTTCGGATCAGTTGTTCGAGGTTTTTTCCTTCATCGTGATAGCACCCCACCGTTGCAATCTGCGGGTGCGAATCGCCCCATTTTCTAAGATTCGTTACCGTCGCGCCCTCATCACCTGCGAGAATGAGATAAGCAGTAGGTTGAAATTCAGGCTGATAAATCTCCTGCAGTAAGGTGGCAATTTTATCCGACGCATCACGGATATAGATCGCGCGATTGCCGCCACCGCCAAGCAAGCTGAGTGCGCATAATTCATCTTTGAGAGAGGCCGGATCCTGCTTGATGCGATCCTCCGTCAACTCGGTGAAATTCATTGGATCGAAGCCTTTTCCGAGCACGCGCTCGGTAATCTGCTTCACATATTCTCGAATCAACCCGTTATCTGAGCCATGCAGCAACACACCCAGAAAATCCCGCGCGGGGTGAGCAAGAAAACCCTGCGTATCTCGGGTGGCAATTTTCACGGCGCGCGTGTCAGGTTCAGGCTGCTGATTCGCATGACGATGTCACCGGCCAGCGCTTCAATGGTCTGGCGCGTGACATCACTATCGGCAACGAAGGTCGAAAAATCCGATTCAGAGCGGCTATAACTTCCATACCGTTTTGCGGTACCTCTATATACCGGCTCACTCTTTCCTGCTTCTGTGAGCGAAAATTCGGCCTCCACAAGCACGCTGTAGCGCTGGATGGAGGCATCCGATCCGATGACCCCAGGAATCACCGTGCGCTTGAGGGTGGAATTCAGTGTGTAGCGGTTCGCGCCGGACGCAGATGCAGGGTTGAGAGCGTCCTCCAGTGCGATCTTGAGAATCTGTCCTTCACGACCTGAAATGTCGCTAACCGCGATATTCGATAACACCGCGCGGTTCGTTTGCGGCACGCCTTCGCGGTTGCCATATACCGGCTCAAACCCACAACCAGCAAGTATAAGAAGGGCACTTATGACCCAAACGTTACGCTGCCACGACATTGACGATCCTTCCTGGTACCACCACGATTTTCTTGATCTGCTTGCCGGACGTAAACTCCTGAACCGAGGGCAGGGCAAGCGCCGTATCCTCCGCGAGCTTCGCATCCGCATCCTTGGCGAGGGTGATCGTCCCGCGCAGCTTGCCGTTTACCTGCACCGCAAGCGTCACCGATTCATCGCTTAGCAAGGATTCATCGGCCTTAGGCCATGCAGCAAGCACCAGCGGAGTCTTGTTGCCCAGATGTTCCCAGCAACTTTCGGCCACATGCGGCATAAACGGATTCATCAGGTGAACCAGCGTGTCCACCGCCTCTTTCCACACCCCGCTATAGCGATGCGTAGAGGCGTCTTTGAGCAAGTCTTCCATCAGGTTGCTGAGTTCGCGAATGCGCGCAATGGCTTTGTTGAAGTGAAACTGCTCGATGTCGCGCGTGATCTCGAACATCGTGCGATGGGTTTTGCGGCGCAGACCAAGCAGGGTTTCGGGCAGATCGGAGGGGATGGTGGCATCGCCCGCAAGGAGTGGCTTGATCTCCTGCATCATGCGCCACAGGCGGTTGATATAGCGCCAGGCGCCGTCCGCTCCGGCGTCCGTCCATTCCAGATCACGATCCGGCGGCGAATCCGACAGCATGAACAGTCGCGCTGTATCCGCGCCATAATCACGCATGATCGCCCGCGGATCGACGACGTTCTTTTTCGATTTGCTCATTTTTTCCGAGCGCCCGACCGTGACCGGCTCCTTGGTTTTGGCATGCACCACCTTGCCGCCTTCGAGCTTGACCACTTCCTCGGGAAACAGCCAGTTCCCCGCCGCATCACGGTAGGTTTCATGCCCCACCATGCCTTGCGTCATCAGCCCCTTGAAGGGTTCTTCGGGCACCGGATAGCCGCAATGGTTGAGCGCGCGCATGAAGAAACGCGAATAAAGCAGGTGCAGCACCGCATGTTCTATCCCGCCGATATACTGATCCACCGGCAGAAAGCGCTCGACTTCTTCCTTGCGAAACGGCTCGCTCGCATCGGGCGAGCAGAAGCGCGCAAAATACCAGGAGGATTCAAAGAACGTATCGAACGTGTCGGTTTCACGGCGCGCGGGTTTTTTGCATGTCGGACAATCCACATGCTTCCAAGTGGGGTGGTGATCCAGCGGATTGCCAGGCTTATCGAAGGTGACATCTTTGGGCAATTCCACGGGTAATTGGTTTTCTGGCACCGGCACTACACCGCAGCTTTCGCAATGTATCATTGGGATCGGGCAACCCCAATAACGTTGACGGGATACGCCCCAGTCACGCAGACGGTAATTGATTTTCTCTTTGCCTATCCCACGTTTCTCGAGCTCCTTGATCGCCATCTTTTTGGCGTCTTCCACGCCAAGTCCGTTTAGGAATTCGGAGTTAATGAGGGTGCCGTCGCCTGTATAGGGCAACTCCTCATCACTCCCCCCTTGCGGGGGAGTTGGCGAGCCTTTTTGCGAGCCGGTGGGGGGTGATATATTTTGGGGGGAACGCTTCCCCCGCTCCGGCTCCGCCGTCGCCCCCCCGCGGGTCGCTTCGCTCCCTTTGCTCGACTCACCTTCGGAGACTACCTGCACAATCTCCAACCCATACTTCGTCGCAAATTCAAAGTCGCGCGCGTCATGCGCGGGGCAGCCGAATACGGCGCCGGTGCCGTAATCCATGAGCACGAAGTTGGCCACATAGACCGGATGGGTGCGCCCTTCCACAAACGGGTGCTTCACAACGAGCGCCGTTTTATAGCCTTTCTTTTCGGCCTTCTCGATCGCTTCCTCGGAGGTGCCGATCTGATCGCACTCGGCGATAAACGCGCGCAGCTTTTCATCAGTCCTGGCCAACTCCTGAGCGATCGGGTGATGCGGGGAGATGGCAAGGAAGGACATGCCGAAGAGTGTGTCGGGGCGAGTGGTGTAGACTTCTATATGGGGGGAACGCTTCCCCCGCTCCGGCTCCGCCGTCGCTCCCCCGCGGGTCGCTTCGCTCCCTCGGCTCGCTCCACTATCTTCCTGAAAGCTGGAAGCTGAAAGCTGGAAGCTAATCGTCGCTCCCGACGATTTACCAATCCAGCGTTCCTGCATGATGCGCACCTTGTCCGGCCATTCGGTCAGGGTCTCAAGACCTTTCAGTAAATCCTCGGCAAACTGCGTGATTTTCAAAAACCACTGCGATAGTTTGCGGCGCTCGACTGGTGCACCGGAACGCCAGCCACGCCCATCAATCACCTGCTCGTTGGCAAGCACCGTGTTATCCACCGGATCCCAATTCACCCAGGATTCCTTACGGTAGGCTAAACCGGCTTTGAGCATATCCAGAAAGAATTTCTGCTCGTGCTTATAGTAGGACGGATCGCAGGTGGCGACCTCGCGCGACCAATCATAGGCAAGCCCAATGGATTTAAGCTGCTCGCGCATGGTGGCAATGTTCTTATACGTCCAGTCGGCCGGATGCACCTTGTTCTGAATCGCGGCATTCTCCGCGGGTAATCCAAACGCATCCCAGCCCATGGGATGCAGCACGTCAAAGCCCTGCATCCGCTTATAGCGTGTCACCACATCGCCCAGCGTGTAGTTGCGCACATGCCCCATATGGATGTTGCCGGACGGGTAGGGGAACATCTCGAGGACGTAGTATTTCTGGGGGGAACGCTTCCCCCGCTCCGGCTCCGCCGTCGCTCCCCCGCGGGTCGCTT
>CAZFOM010000005.1:0-6240 GCA_964520155.1 uncultured Rickettsiales bacterium | reverse complement strand
CGCTCCCTTGGCTCGCTCCACCCACCGTAAACGCACCGGATTCTTCCCAGTATTTCTGCCAGCGGGTTTCAGATTCGCGGAAATTATAGCGGGTAGGTTCGGTGGACATAAATGATATGTTTTTCTCTCTTGTCATGCCAGCGAAAGCTGGCATCCAGTCCCTCGCCTATTTATCTGGATACCAACTTTCGTTGGTATGACAAAACCTATTCCTCTGCCTGTGCAACGCGTAGCTGGCGGGCGCGGGTGAGAATCGTATCTTCAATATCGCGCCCTAAACGCGGTGCAACCTCTGCATCGCGCCACACGCCATCGGTCTTTACCTGCTTGAACAGGCTGACTTTGATACCATCGGCACGCAACTGCTGATCCAAGATCACGGCGTTGACCTTGAAACGCTCGCCTGGGGTCTTGGGATCTTCGTACCAGTCGGTCAGCACCACCCCGCCAAATGGATCCGCAGAGGTGAGCGGCATGAAGGACAAGGTATCCAGTGTGGCGCGCCAGAGAAAACTATTCACCCCGATGGGTGAAGTGCCGGCTTTGTTTACGTCACCGCCAAAAAGCGTGAGTCCGCCTTCGCCACCACCGAGCTTGCCACGCGCTTCATCGCGCTCTTTTTTGGCAATCTGCGGATAATCACTTTCGGCAGCACCGTCGCAGCCAGAAAGCGCCAGCAGAGGAAAACATACGATCAATACACGAAACCATGTGCGCATAGAACTCTCATCTATCAGATTAGAGATCCGTGTTTACACAGTTTTTTCGTGGTTTGAAAGAGGGGAGAAGCTCGCAGAAAGAAAAAGAGTGAAAGAAAAAGGGCGACCCGAGGGCCGCCCTTTATTCGTTCAACTAGCTTTCAAATTAGAAAGCGAGCTGGGAACCGACGAGCACAACGTAACCGTCGTTGTCGTTCACGGAACCATTTGGATCATACTCGAAGAAGCTCGCTTCGATGTATGGGGTCAGGCCTGGAGCCAGTTTGTAGTCGGCACCCAGCACAAAGTTCTGGAACTCGTGCTCGCGCACACCGATTGGATCCACGGTGCTGTCGAGGTAGGTCGCGCTCACACCGAACACGCCACCATCATACGCAAGACCGAGGGTCCAGTAGTCGGAATCCACGCTGTCTGCAGGAGCAGTCAGGCTGTCCGTCCAGTCACCCCAGGAACCAGCAAGCGAGAAGCCAGCATAGGATACTTTAGCACCCAGTGCGTACGCACGCAGATCTTCCGTGTTCACGGCTTCTGCATTGCCCCACTCACCGGTAGCAGATGCGGCAATACCGATCTGATCCCACTGGCCTTCGTAGTTCACACCACCGGACAGGATGTTTTCAGCCTGACCAGCGTTGTTATCAAGACGGCTCACGGTCTGACCGCGATCCGTCTGGTCTGGAGCAAAGCTCAGACCCAGCTGGAAGCCGGAGAAACGTGGGGTGTAGTAGGTGATTTTGTTGTTGTTGTTGGTGGATTCATTACCCTGAACACCAGCGCCGTACATGACAGGCAGGTCTGGAGTTACGATGAACGGAGCGGTCGTGCTTCCGTTGTTGAAGTAGATGAAGTCACCATCGATGCCACCGGTCGCGCGAGCGATGTTGGAAGCATCCACTTTGAGGGTCTGATCCGAACCTTCGTTGGAACCGAGTTCAAAACGACCCCAGTTACCTTCCAAGTAAAGGTAGGTGCGGGCAGCGTTGATACCCTGATTGTCGGAGTCATTGGTGACATCGGCTTCGAGGTCGATTTTGGCACCGTATTTCAGGCCAGAATCAGCCATACCGTCGATGCTGAAACCGATTTCGTTGTCGTTACGGAAACCGTAGCTGCGCTGCGCTCCGTCAAAATCGTCATTGGCAAAGCCGACCTGGAAATCGGAGAAGCCCCCGACGGTCACCTTTGGGCTCTCTGCGGTGGCTGCGCTGGCGAGCAGTGCGGCACCCATCAGAGCGGTAGTACCGAGAAGAATTTTTTTCATACGTCTATCCTCGTTTGAGTTTTGTTGTAAGTACAGGTGCAGTAGCGGGCAGCTATTCTATATGGGTTCGTGTGACCGCGAGCGGAAACAGAAACCTATAAGAATAGGTACGCACTATTTGCGTTACCTGACGCCTTTATGTAGGATTGCGACCACCCCTTGCAAGCATTCAAGACAAAAATGGTAAAATCATCACAGTTTTTATGGGCGGCTGTGGCATTCATAACACAATAGTTAACGATAGGTTAACTTATTGGTTTTCAATTAAATTTTTCTATACCTGTCGTCGAAACACACATAGGATGCTGTTTTATCCTCTCTTTTTATCGCCCCAATTATCCGCATATGCCTCCTGATCTGACCACACAACTGCAATCCATTCGCGCCGACTGTGACAAAAACCAAGCAGAATCCCCACTGTCTGCCGCGCGGGTTCAGGTGATGGCCGTTTCCAAAACACAGACCGCGGAAACCATCGAAACTGCAATCGATGCAGGCATTACACTGTTCGGCGAAAACCGCGTGCAGGAAGCAGCACAGAAATGGCCTCTGCTTCGCGCGCGCCACCCGCAAGTGAAACTGCATCTCATCGGCCCGCTGCAAACCAATAAAGTCAAGGACGCACTCGCCTTGTTTGATGCGATTGAAACCGTGGATCGGGAGAGGCTGGTGGATGCGATTGAGAAGGTGATGATGGATGGGCAGATGATAGATGGGGAGAATTCTTCTTCCATGATCCGCCCATCCGCCCATCTTTCATCGCACTTCTATATCCAAATCAACACCGGCGAAGAAGCGCAAAAAGCAGGGTGCTCTCCGCGTGATGCGGGTAAGCTGCTCGAATATGCGCGCGCCGCCAAACTGAATGTCGTGGGACTCATGTGCATTCCGCCGGCAAGGGATTATCCTGCGCCGCATTTTGCGCTCATGCACACGCTCGCCAAAGAACTGGGGCTGAAAGAACTCAGCATGGGCATGAGTCATGATTATGCGCTTGCGGTGCGATTCGGTGCGACGCATGTGCGGGTGGGAACAGCGCTATTTGGTGAGCGCGCGATTTAGTGGAATGGTTGATGGTTGATGGTCGTGGGTCATGGGTCGTTAACAAGTAAGTAAAGATAGCCGTCATTCCCGCGTCCTGTCGCGCCGAAGCCTTGGCGTAGGGGGAACGCGGGAATCTCATTATCAACGCCGCGTGATCCATCCCAAGAGATGCCTGCGTCCGCAGGCATGACATTACAAGATTAGTGAGTCCTGACCCTAACTAACATTCGTAGTTATATTTATTGTCTTTTGAACTTAGAACGCCGCGTTTGCTTATCCCGTTCTGTCATCCCGTGGCTTTGATCACGGGATCTCAGGCTCCACATTCAAATCCATTGGAAACGATGGAATTCCATCATCAAGATAGAACGGCATTTGGGTCATTAGATCCCGTGGTCAAGCCACGGGATGACGCAACGAAGTGGGACATTTTTATATCAAACGACTATTATTCTAGCGACTTCGTGCCTGCATGTGTTCCACCGTGTTGAATTGATCAAACAAAAATGGATAGGATTCCATCACCACGCGATCCAAAACATTCTGCGGATTGAACAATGTCCTATCCTGAAATGCTTCTTCGATTCTGTGCTTATCGAGCACTCGCAACTTCGTCTTTGCCTTTTTCATCTTTTGAGCAAAGTTCAGGATATCCGCTTTTCCCATTTTTATGTCGGGTTGCTCCACGATCGCGCGTGCCTGCGCGATCATTTCGCCTGAGGTCATGCGGTCTATGGTTTTCGAGTGAATCCACTCATCCGCCTTCTGCGCTGCCATCAATATGGCTGAAGACGTGAAAACAGGAACAGCAGAGGGAATGCGCTCCGGCATATCCGCGAAACGCATCGTATGGTCAGCCGCGTGTAATTGTCTGACCGCTCTTCGGTGCGCCACCACGCGCGCAGGATAGGTAGTGTGGTACTGTTTCGCCATCATCAGCGTGGCAAATGCGTCGGCAAACTGGTTGCGGCGCAGGAGCAGTTCGGCACCATCTTCATCCTTATAGGTACCATCGAGCGTATATAGATTGTTCAGACATTGCCCCGCCGCGCTACAATCATAGAACGCCTGATAAATCGGTTTGTTGGTGTTGTCGTGATACCCCCAATGGCTTGCTTCTTCGGCTACAAACCCATCTCCGTAACGATAATCTTTGTTGAACTCTCTTGATTTAAGCGGATTGAGCAATATCACTTTGTCGAACTGCTGTGCGTGCTCAAATAGGCACAGAGACGAACTCAGACTGGATCCGTGCAACTGCGACTCCAGCGCCTTATTTACATAAGCCAGATGACGATGAGCCTTGGTATGATCCCCATCAAAGAAGCGGGTGAGTTCTTCGTCCAGCTTTATGTTTGCCTGCTGTGTGTCGTGCCAGACCTTAGCATCCGTATCAATCACCAGCAGCTTTAACGCGTAATCCCCATCGCGGTGGGTTTCTTTGTATGCGGATTCTATCTCGGCATGTAGTTGCAAAACATTGCGATCGTATTTAAGCGACTCGACGCGCTTGCGCTCCGCATCGCGCTCTTTGTTATGATAGGGGTTGTTGGCGTGCTTCGCATCCACCACGGCGGCAACACCCAATGCCGCTAATATCTGCCGACGGGTGGGATTCCCGTTTTTTGTCTCTGTCATGTGCAACCGCTACTATTTTGCCTGATTGTACAAGGAAAAGAGTAAAAAAGCGGTTAATGAGGAGGTTGATGGTTGATGGAACGCTGCTAGCCGTTTGGGGTGGTAAGCGCTGCCAGCCAGTCCTGATACGTCACCGATTGCCAGTCGGAAGCAATAGGTTGGGCGCGGTTTTCTTCTTTCGCTTTCTTATCCTCGCTCGCAAACGCCACGCGCATCATCGTGTCCTGCAGATTCGCCATCATTTGCGCTTCGCGGTAACGGCTCAAGGCCTGTTTTCCAGTCACACCACCCAGCGCAACGGGCGCCAGATCCTGAGCGGCAGCGGAGGCTGGTATCTCACTGCTTGAAGGCACGATCCCCGCTGCCACCACGTCCTGACGCGCCGCCGAAGATACGGTAGACGATGCGGATCCCGATCCGGTCATCATCGCAATCAGCGTATCGCCCGTATCCTTACCCGTTTCGCCCTCAAATATCTCATTGGCAATCGAGGCGACGAGCCCCGTGACACCGCCCAGCGCAACGCCAAACAACCCGCCTCCGAGTACTTTGGCACCCGTTGATACCTCATCGCCAGTGATGGCACGATACACATTCGAAACAATCGGGATATGCTGCAGCGGATTGATAATATCCAAGAAATCCGAAAACCCGAACCCGTTCTCATGCCCCAAAAACTCGGCCTCCGTCGCCGCCACCTTCTTGCCCGTCGTATACTCGAAGGGCTTGCGGTTTTGCGGTTCAATCGTAAGCGATGTAACGGCGGGTTTGGTTAGATCAATGGCCATATTCTTAAGTATATGCAAGAGTTAGGCCATGTGTATTAATCTGATTTATATGATAAATTTATAAATCCTGCTGCTTTAGGAGGAAGAAATTTCCTGCGTGGGGGTTTATGACGGGAAGATTACGCCACCGCAGCAAAAATGGCTTCGGCGATGCGCACTTCTGACTCCGCATCGGTTTTCGCGGTTTCATCAAAGGTGTTTTCCAGCTCTGCGCGCGCTTTGTTCAAGCGATCCTGTGCATCAAGTGCAGAGATATTGCTGATGTCGATCACCCGCTCGGCTAGAATCGTGCAGGTGGTGGGATTCACCTCGGCAATACCGCCCGCCACGAAGATTTTTTGGGTTTCGTTTTCCTGTACATGCACACTCACAACACCCGGACGGATGGTCGAGATAAACGGCGCGTGACCAGGCAACACGCCAAAATCGCCCATCATGCCAGGCACTTCGACCATCGCAACAGAACCAGAGAAATACTTTGATTCAGGGGTGATAAATTCGAGTTGGAACATGTCGGTCATAGAATTTCTCCAAACATTATCTTTGGGATGCCGTAGAAGACGGCATGGTAATTGTTTTTCTGGCGCGTGTTTCGCGTAGTTTTTGTTGCGTTTCGACTATTTCTTTCGCTTTTTGGCTTGTACAATCCAATAACCCAACATCTATATTGAAGTGCAATTTCTCTACCAGTGCCGTCATTGCATCCATCAGCGCTTGGGGATGCCTGAATGTGACGGTAAATGTTGAATCTGTAAACCCAACAGCCCCATTGACAGGATCAGGGTCTAGG
>CAZFOM010000004.1:26998-42975 GCA_964520155.1 uncultured Rickettsiales bacterium | reverse complement strand
GGGTAGGCCGGGCTGGCATATCGAATGTTCGGCGATGAGCTCGACCTATCTGGGACATGATTTTGATATTCACGGCGGCGGTGCGGATTTGATGTTCCCGCATCATGAAAATGAAATTGCCCAAAGCTGCTGCGCGCATCCGGGCACGGGGTATGCTCACACCTGGGTGCATAACGGATTTCTCACCGTGAACGGCGAGAAGATGAGTAAGTCACTTGGGAATTTTATCACCGTGCGGGATTTGTTGGAGAAGGGTGTGCAGGGCGAAGACATTCGCCTCGCACTCCTCATGACCAAATATAATGAACCACTCGATTGGAATGAAAAGCTGATCTCGGATGCAAAAAAGACGCTTGATAAATGGTATCGGCAGATTCCCAAAGATCATCATCCCCGCGAAGGCGGGGATCCAGAGATTCCTGCTTTCGCAGGAATGGAGGGTTTTATCGAAGCACTCTGCGATGACATGAACTACCCAAAAGCCATGAGCCTGATGCACACTGCCTCGCCGGAAGAATTATACGCGATGGGAAAACTGCTTGGGTTTTTCAATTTCACCAGTGAGGAAAGAGCGAAGGGTGTCACTAGAAAGATTGATGTTGGTGATAAATTGAACATGGCTTTAACGGAAACCGCAAAAGTGGAAGCTATTTTTTCAGTGACCGTTAGTAATCCCGAAATTGATTCACTCATTACCGCGCGCACTGAAGCGAAAAAAAGCAAAAACTGGAAAGAAGCCGACCGCATACGCGACGAGCTGAAAGCACAGGGCATTATTCTTGAGGACAAACCTGATGGCACAACCGACTGGCGGCGGGCGTAGGTTCTGCTCTTCGTCATTGCGAACGAAGTGAAGCAATCCAACTTTTCTGATTTTCTGGATCGCCACGCATTTTTAGAAAAAATGCTCGCGATGACGAAGTGGAAAACTACCGAACCAGTGTTTCGGGAGCGGTGGTTGCGCTAATGTTCTGCGGCTCTATCGCGCGCGGGCCTTTTTCAACTAATGATTTGAGCCAGGCACTATTCTGCTTTTCATGTGCGATCATGTCTGTCAGGTGGGAAGAATCGCGGCGTAGGTCATCGTCGGTCTTGGCCATCGGCAAGACGTCTTTCATGGTGGCAAATACGTCAGTGGAATTGAGTTCTGCTTCCTTTTTACGCTTCCATAGAAGATACCCCATCACCACCGTGCCGATTAGAGAGCCAGCTTGTTTTCCGATTTCACGGCCTGCGGATGCATGACCGCGGCTGATGAGTCCACCCAGAAACCAGCCGGCCACGGCACCGCCTATCAGGGGGATGTATTTGGGAACCAGTTGATCCTCTACAAAATCCACTGGTGTGATGTTGTTGCTTTTGCGTGCTTCGGTGTGGAGAGGGGTATATTTTTCCACGCGTCTTACGCTCCTCTGCCGGACAATGCGGGTTCAGGACTCATCGCTTGCTCCAAAGGATTTTTAGGGCCATTCTCTACGAACTGCTGTACGCGCTTTTCGATGGGAATACCTTTTGCTTCGAGTGTCTGGCGCATCTGTGTGTTTTCGGTTTTGAGCTGGTCATACATTTCGTGTAGCGTATCGTTTTCTTTGACCAGATCGGGATTGGTCTTGGCGCGGATCGCCACCATATTCCCGACATCGTTATTGAGTTCCTTCACTGCCAAACGCGCACCTTCCTGATTTTTCCAGTGCCCATACATGAGTGCAATACCGCTCGCCATTAACCCGATTATCGCACCACCAAACGCGAATGCTTTTTGTTTGGTAAGCGAATATACAGATTCTGGATACAGCACTTTATCTGGATTTTTTAGCATCCCACCGATGCCTTTACCGGCGAAATACCCTGCTACCGCACTGCCGATCTGCACCACCAGATTGAATATCTGCTTTTTAGCGTAGGCCGCAGGACTCAGCTTGTCTGCAAACTTATCATCCACTTGCTGACGGGTATTTGATTCTTCAATCATGGCCTATTCCCTGCTAATGTGTTGCAATAATTATACGAAATCATTCAAACACCAGTGTGAAGATTTGATGACAACCACGATACAGAATGAACCGATCTATGCAGGCTTCTGGCGGCGGGTAAGTGCCTGTATCTTAGATATGATTTTCTATCTTCCGCTTTACGGTGTTACCTACTTTGTCTTTGCGCCGAATCGCATTCTGAGCGATGGCTTGTTCATGATGCTCGCACTGGTTTCCTATGCGTGGTTTTTTGCATCAGCACGTCAAGCTACGCCTGGGATGCGAATCATGGGATTTCATGTCTGTGATACACAGGGCAATCGAATCAGTTTTGCCCGCGCGTTGTTTTGGGGAATCACGGGCGCTATGGGCTGGTTGATCGCACTCGCTGGCGTTCTCTACATGATGTCGAACTACGATTTCGATGCGATCAAGGCTTACCTTGAAAACCCCGAAATGAATCCGGTTCCGGCGGGTTGGGAAGATCCTGAAAATATCGAAAAATACCTAAGAATCAGCATTATTTCACTCAGCGTATTTTTTGTGTTTAACCTGATCTGGTCACTATCCATCGGACTTTCTAAGGAAAAAGCAGGGTTTCATAACGTGATATGTCGCACGCGGTTTGTGATGGGAAGGAAGGGATGATAGATGGGCAGATGGGCGGATAAGAGGAATGCAAGATGGGCGGATATTAGACATTTTTAGCTTTCCAACCCGTATCCTCCCTTCTATCATCCGCCCATCTTCAACTCTGCCCATCCATCATCTATCCCTATGTCCGATCGTGTCTATCTCTACGACTCCACCTTACGCGATGGCGCGCAGGCGCGCGGCGTGGATTTCACCGTTGCGGACAAACAGGCGATCACACGCGAGTTGGATAAGCTCGGGATTGACTACATCGAAGGCGGGTTTCCGGGTGCAAATCCGAATGATGATGCGTTCTTTGCGGATGTACCCAAAACCAAGTTTTCCAAACTCTCCGCTTTCGGGATGACGCGCCGCTCCGGTCGCAGTGCTGAGAATGATACGGGACTTGCAGCCACTCTTGATAGCGGTGCGCCGTCTGTCTGTCTGGTAGGTAAATCGTGGGATTTTCAGGTGGAGACGGCGCTGAATGTGTCGCTTAAAGAAAACCTCCGCATGATCGAAGATAGCTTGAAACACGTGGTGAAGAAAAAACGCGAGGCGTTGTTCGATGCCGAACATTTCTTCGACGGGTTCAAAGCCAATCCCGAGTACGCGCTCGAAGTCATCAAAGCAGCCTATGATGCTGGCGCGCGGTGGATTGTGCTCTGTGATACCAATGGCGGTTCGATGCCGCATGAAATCTCTGAGATTGTAGCGAAAGTGGTGAAGTATATTCCGGGTACGCATTTGGGTATTCATTGCCACAACGACACCGAACAGGCGGTGGCCAATTCGCTTGCAGCTGTGGAAGCTGGCGTGCGTCAGGTGCAGGGCACCATCAACGGGGTAGGGGAGCGCTGCGGCAATGCGAACCTGATTTCGATCATCCCAAGCCTTATGCTCAAAATGGGATACAAGACTGGCATCACGCCAGAAAAGCTCAAAACACTTACCCATGTTTCGCGCTTTCTTGATGATCGCTTGAACCGCGTGCCGAACGCGCATTCGGCCTATGTTGGCTCCGCCGCGTTTGCCCATAAAGGCGGGATGCATGTCTCGGCGATTGCCAAAGACAGCCGCACCTATGAGCATATTGATCCGAAACTCGTGGGCAATGAACGCACCATCCTTGTGTCGGACAAGGCCGGAAAATCCAACATTATTGACCGGCTGAAGCAAATGGGCATCCGTGTGGCTTCGGATAGTCCGCATATCGGTGATCTCGTGTCCGAAGTGAAACACCGCGAACTACAGGGCTACGCCTATGAAGGAGCGGAAGCGAGTTTTGAATTGCTGGTGCGCCGATTGCTCGAAACCGTGCCGACCTATTTTGAGGTGCAGAAATTCCGTGTACTCGATGAGCGACGCTGGAATGCCAAACGTCAACTGGTGACGGTCTCCGAAGCCACCGTGAAATTGCTGGTGGTCAAAGAAGAAGTACTCACGGTCGCAGAGGGCAACGGCCCTGTGAACGCGCTCGATGCCTGTATGCGTAAAGCACTCATCAAACATTATCCAAAAGTGAAAGACATCACTTTGACCGACTATAAGGTGCGTATTCTCACCCCGCATGATGCCACCGCCGCAATTACCCGCGTCATGATCGAATCACGCGATAGCAAAGGTAATGTGTGGAACACGATCGGCGTTTCCGCGAACGTCATTGATGCATCGTTTAATGCGCTGAGCGACAGTATCAATTATCATTTGATTAAAAATGAAATAAGATGATGCAAATTTTACTTAAAGTGCTGGTCGCCATTTTTGTTATTGTCGGCGCTTCGGAATTGTCTAAGCGAAATACTATGCTTGCAGCATTGTTTATATCGTTACCTCTTGTTTCAATGATAACGCTGACTTGGATTTATCTAGAAAGCGGTAGTATAGAGAAAATCACAGCAATATCACATGATATTTTATTGCTTGGAACGCTACCCTGGTTTTGTTTTTTCTTGTTGTTACCGTTTTTGCTGAAACATGGTGCTAACTTTTTTCTCTCTCTTTTCATAGCCTCCTTTGTAACGGCGGTGGCATACTGGCTGATGGTTCTTATCAAGAAAACATTTTTGGGCTCATGACGCCCGCCATTATTCTGATCGAACCGCAGATGGGCGAGAATATCGGTGCGGCGGCGCGCGCGATGGAAAATTTCGGACTGAGTGATCTACGGATCGTCAACCCCCGCGATGGATGGCCGAACGAAAAAGCCTATGCGGTGGCGGCGTCTGCTGCCCCCATTCTGGATAATGCAAAACTTTACACCAATACGAACGATGCAGTGGCGGATCTCCATCATCTGATTGCGACCACCGGCTACGCACGAAAGATGGTGAAGCCAGTTATCTCACCGAAAGAAGCGGTGCAACAGATGCGCAATACCATCACACAAGGCAGCAAGAGTGGATTGTTGTTTGGGGCGGAGCGTACCGGACTCGTGAACGACGATATTGTGCGTTGTGATGCGATTCTCATGATACCCACGAGTCCTGAATATCCATCGCTGAATCTGGCGCAAGCGATTGTGGTGGTCGCGTATGAGTGGTTTGTATCGGGAAATCCAATCGCGCATCTGAGTACAACTGGGCCAGATGCTACGACCGTCAACACCGAAATTGAACGCGCAAGTGCTGCCGAAGTACAGGGATTATTTGATCATCTTGAACAGGAATTAGACCGCGCCGATTTCTGGAAGGAATGGAAAAAGAAACCGCTCATGTGGCAGAATCTGCGCAATATATTTGCGCGTAATGCGCTCACTGTGCAGGAGATACGAACCCTGCGTGGCGTGATCCGCTGTTTGGTTGAAGGGCGATAATGTGTGGCATCTCTTCATAAATTGTTCACACTCACATGCTATAAAGAGGGATGTTCAAATCCACACGTTTTCGTAAATTCTTACTCTTCGCGGGGCTTGCCGCGATACAGGAAGAAGCGTCGGTTCCGGAGATAATGGATCTCACGAGTGAAGAGAGTGCTCATGTGCTGGTCGGAAAAAACCCTGGCGAGGATGAGATGGAAAACTTTCTCAAAAAACATGGTCTCAAGATAGGTGGTTCCTACGAGTGCATGAGCACCTCACAATCGCCCAGCTCGCATACTGCGTGCTCGGTTTTTGCAAAACAGGTTTCTCGTAGTGTGAGTCAGTCATGAGGGATGAGAGTGCATTGCAACACGATGGTTTAACATCATGATTGCTTTAAGAAATTAACCAAGATGTAAAGAATAATTCACACCGTCTGCAAAAAAAACGTGATAGTATTCCCAAGATAGTGTATGTTGCCAAACAAGAATACGTCTAAGTTCGCATTTTTTATTTTGTAATTTCAGTTGTTTCAAAAAATGTCTGTGGGGAAAGCGAACTTATAATAAACCCAGTATTGGCAATATACTAGAAACAGGTAATGCCATGAGCCAGACAGACGTTCGGTCAAGAAAATCGGGTGGTGCTTTTTCCGGATCCCTGTGGGGAGTCCTCGGAGGTGTGGCGCTTGGCGTTGGCATCGCGGTTGCCGTAACGTCCTTTGCTGCCAATCCGCTTCTTTTCATCACGATTGTATCGGGTAGTTCGTTGCTCGGTGGTATTTTTGGTAATGCCATAGAATCCATATTGACCGGAGATTCGGATACTTCTGGCTATACTCGTAGAACACCGGTTTCTGCCCAAGATCTTGAGCAATCCAGAGAATTAATTGAGCATTTGAGGCTCAGGGAATCGGAAGTGAAACAAAAACTGCAACAGGAAACCAAAGAATTACTTACCGCAAAAACTCGCCCCCCAGCGACGCAGCCGCCGCTTTTTTCGGATCCGGCAACTGGGCGGTTCCAAACCATGCTCAATGCGCAGGCCGCCACCGGCGGAGCCTCGCTCTCCAAATAGTATATAGTCTTTGTATTTCATATAGATAATGGGCATCTGGTGTTGTCATCCATTTGTCCATTTTCTGTCACAAAACATTAACTTGTCGTTCATTTTTACCCTCTATACTATAACCGTACAAATGGCTCGGAAAGCCACTTTTGTATGGATTTGAAGGGTGATTGATATGGTTACACCGATAACAACTTCTCCTGCAACGGCAGCCACTGCTAGCTCCACTGTGTTGGATGAAGAAACACCGATTATCACGACGCCGATTAGCGGTGAATCCGATCTTACGAGAGATGAGCGTCGTCTGGCAGAAAAACAGCGCATGATCGCCGATGTCATTGCGGAGCATAAGCTGGACAAACCGCTGATTGACGGCAAGGATATGGACTATCTGAAACGCGCTAGTGGTTTAGATAGTTTGGATAAGAAACGCTCCGTTCGCGGTATTAAGAAGAGATGGGAAAAAGATGCAGAAGCAACCGCACAAGTTGCTATTCAAGAGGCCGCCCTGATGGGGGCTGCCAATGGGGACGGAAAACTCTCTAAAGACGATATGACGTATTTGCTCAGCAAATACGGTGATAAGATGGTGACCTCGTCGGAAAAAATCGCCGGTGCCCGTAATATATTTTCCATGGCGGCAGGAGGAGGAATAGGGTTTTTGACTGGATTTTTCTCAGCGGTGGATTCTAAGAAGAATGTAAATGGTGGATTAGCAATGGGTGCCGCTGCAGGTGCGGCAATAGGCTTGATTGGTGGCCCGATTGGAGCTGCCATAGGTGCTGGTGTAGGTGCCGTTTGCGGGGGGCTAGCACAGGGATTTGTCAAACCGGTGAAGGCAGGTCTTGCTGGTGCTACCGCAGGTGTTGCTGCCGGCCGGCTTCTTCCGAAAGCAGCCGATTTTTTGAAGGCAAAACTTGGTATTGGTTTTGGTTTAGGCGTTGATGACCACACCTCCGAGCTGAAAGCTGCGCTCGAAAAAGCCGCATTGATGGGATATGAGCGTGCAGAGGAGCAAGGCCTAGTAATTACACGCCGTGGTCGTAAACCGATTTTGCGTAGCACCGCATCCGAAGCAAAATTCGAACCCGAAAAAGCCAGTGCAAGTGCAGCGCCCGATTCTGTCGAACACACACAGCGCGTGACGAAAGCGCAGGAAACAGTGCTCACGGCATTGCGTGATGGCGGTGACAGAGATCCAGAGCTTACAAAGCTGTTACTCGGATCCGCCGATGGCAAAACAAAAGCATTCAATGAAATGACCGACGCAGAGCGTCGCCAGATCATCGCAGACAGATACCGTGATGGGGATATTGCGCGTGCCGATATACTGTCGGATATTGCCGCAGGTCGGTATGATGCCGCCGGCACAAAAGCCAAGGCCTATGGCGTGAAGCCCGTAGCAGAGCCTTCAAAGACGGCAGCACCCGTGGCAGAAGAAAAAGCAAAAGCTGCGGCAGATTCGGTGATTCAGAAACTGGCAGGCACTTCGGCGACGTTCGATGGAATCCTCAATTCCGGATTCAAGAGCATGGATCCGAAAGCTCAGGATATCTTTATTAAGGGTCTCGAAGTGTCTGGTGAGAAAAATGCCGCAAATCTTGCGGATATGCTGCGGGATGTGAAAGATGGCAAAGAGGATAGAGCTTTAGCGACCAATACCATGCTGAAAGCCAATGGTGACGCGTATGACCTGATGGCAGCGGCTGCGTTGCGTGAAGCAGGGGTTAAACAGGCCAAAACTTCCTCAGGCCCCGCAACTTCGGCAACAGCTGCAAATCCAGAAGAGCGAGAGATGACCAAGTCGTAACACAATGTTCATTTGAGGAACGGGGCATAAAGGCATAAAATAGTGGCAAGAGTGGAAAATAGATGAAGAGAAAGCAGATTATATGAGCTTGTGGACTGACACCAAAAACTTCTTGTTTGGAACCGTAGAGCATACGGCTGGCGGTGGCCTGAAAGGCGGTTTGATAACCGGCCTACTCGGGGCAGTGGCAGTGGGAGCTATCGCGTTTGGAGCAGTGGCAGGTATTGCTGCACTGGCTGGTTACGCACTTGTCGGTGGCTGGATGGCTGCGGCCTGGACTGCTGCCACAGTCGGGGGGTTATTTGGTGGTGTTTCGGGTGCGACCACGGGTGGCATCATCGGTGGCTTGTATGGTCTTATCACAGGTGGTGCGCGTGGTGTACGCGAAGGAGTGCAGGATCAGACGCCGGACATTCAAACGCAAACCGCGCAGCTTGCCGCACAGAATCAGCGCCGAGCCGCGGCACTACAGCAGGCCGCAATCATGAATCCCGATGCGCGTGAGGATAATGTCCAGCGCGTTATGCAGCAGCGTGCCGCTGCTCCTGTGACCCCGGGTATGCAGAAATAGGTCTGATCCATGCCATCAATATCAGATAAAATTAAAACATTCTTCAGGGAAAAGACCCCCGAATCTTTGCAGCATGTTGGCGAGACGGTTGGTAGTTATTTCTCCAATGCTTCTTCACATGTTTCTAATACGGCAACCGCAGGAATGAATTCTGCAACCGCCACAGGTGGCTTACTGTATGCAGTCACATGGCCGGTTCGGAAATTATTTGCGGGCGTCGCAAAAGTTGCTGAGTCTGGCGTATTTGCTGGCTCATCTGTTGCTCGCAATCCAGTGGTGCAATGGGGAGCGACGATCGCCATCGCAATAGGTGCTGTTATCGGTATCAAAAAAATGTTCAGCGCATTGCGCAGTGAAACCAACAGCGAAGCCGCACTTGAGGAACAAAAAAGTATCGCAGCGAATCTCAACGAACGGCAGAAGGCGATGGAACTCAATCGTGCCGAGCAGAGCATGGCCGGATCACCTGATATGTATGGGCGTATGGGGCGTTGGGCGGATGGAGCATCACAGACCCGTCAAGGTGGTTATGCGAAGGCGCTGGACGATCAGCCTGCGACTGTGGGCGGAAGACCGCGCTGATTCCTTTCATAAAAAGCCAATTTAGTATATATTTCTCAGATTGTTGAAGGCGATTATTTCCCTTTTGACTTTCGCCGGTTCCTGTGTATAAATCCGCCTCCTTAAAAATTTCACTTTAAGAAAGGCCGATCCATGACCAAACGTCTGGAGTCCAAATATAAAATTTCCCGCCGTATCGGCGAAAGCCTCTGGGGTCGCGCGAAAGATCCTGTCAATAAACGCAACTACGCACCTGGTCAGCACGGCATGGCGCGCAAACGCAAACTCAGCGGCTATGCTCAGCAGCTCAACGAAAAACAGAAGCTGCGCGGATATTATGGTAACATTACCGAGCGCCAGTTCCGCAAAGTCTATGCAGAAGCCTCGCGCCGTAAGGGTGATACCTCCGAAAACCTCGTAGGACTGCTCGAGCGTCGTTTGGACGCCGTTGTGTACCGCATGGGGATTGTGCCGACGGTGTTTGCAGCGCGTCAGGTGGTTTCTCATGGCCATATCCGTGTGAACGGAAAGCGTGTCAATATCCCGAGCTATCAGGTGAAGGAAGGCGACGAGATCTCCGTGAAGGAAGCGTCGAAACAGATGCCGCTCATTCTGGGTTCGGTGCAAAGCCCCGAGCGCAGCGTGCCGGAGTATATTGAATTCGATGAGAAGGATATGAAGGGTAAATTCGTGCGCGCCCCGAAGCTCGCAGAAATCCCCTATCCAGTGGTGATGCAGCCGAATCTGGTAGTCGAATTCTACTCCCGCTAGTCACGCTTTTTTCATTTTGCCTTGCACTGCGTTACCCTTCGGTCTCGCCGTGCTCATGTACAAAACGGTACACTCCGCGCGGCTCGCCTTGGCTGCCTTGTGCAAAACAAAAGCAAAAATGCGTGGCAATTAAAGCGTGACATTCAGACTAGGTTATAAAAAAGCCGCCTTCGGGCGGCTTTTTTGTATATGCGCTCATGGTACGCAGCATTTGAATCAAATTGTATGGAATTTTTAATCTTTTTTCGTAATAGTAGCGCAAACTGTAGGTAGGTACACGCATATGGCGAGCAAACAGATCTCAGGCAATGATGAACCCACCGGTGATGTTCGCGATGCGCGCGAAGATCAGCAGATGGACGCGATGATCTCGCAGGCCGTGGATGCGATCGAAAAAGGTGCAAGCCCTGAATCGGTGGTGGGAAGTCTTCTCGAATCTCTACCGCCGCATCTTCAGGAAAAAGCAAAAAAACGCCTGCGTGGCGCGATAGAAAACCGCAAGCCCAGCGCAGGTAGTCTGGAAAAACCGAAAGGACTCAGAGCGCTGGCATCGCTCATGGCCAAGCAGGCTTTCGATAAAATTACCTCGGTATTGAGAACCCGCCCCGATGTGCAACGCCGCGTGCAGGAAGCGGGCAAAACCCTCATGCGTAATGGTGTGGTGGTGGATATGGTGCGTGTTTCGGAAAACGATTTGGGCACGCTTGCGCCGATGTTAGGCGTCGCGCAGCAAAAAGACCGCACCGTTCAGCGCTAATTTTCCCTATGAAACAACATGGTCTAGTCGTCGCAGGAGCATTACTGCTGCTTGCCTGTGCGGGCAGAGAGGCAAGACCGGTTACTGTTGTGCAGGCAGGCGATGAGCAGAGAAGTTGCGAAGCGCTCGCGGCAGAAATGGTGATGATTGAACAGGAAGTCATCAAGCTGGGCGATGATAACAAGGATAAAAACGCAAAAAATGCTTTGTTCGGGGTGACAGGAATTTTTCTGTATATTCCCCTTGCGTTTATGGATCTAAGCGATGCCGAAAAAGAAGAAATGGCAGCGCTTCGTGCGCGCTACCGGCATCTGGCCGTTATCGCTACCGATAAAGGTTGCAGACAGAAAAAGCCGGATGATCCCGTCGTACAATAAAACCTAACTTAGAACTGGATCGCTTTCGTCGTGCTTCGCACTCCTCGCGATGACGTCATTGCGACACTCGCGCACGCGAGGGGAAGCAATCCAGGAGAACACAATATGCAAAATAAAATACAAACGACAATAAAGTGAAGCATCTACGCAGCCTTGGTTGCCACGCCTTTGATTTTAAGTAATTCCTGCAACTCACCGGACTGATACATCTCGCGCGCAATGTCGCACCCGCCGATGAACTCGCCTTTGACGTAGAGCTGAGGGATGGTCGGCCATTCGGAGAATTGCTTGATGCCTTCGCGGATATTCGGATCGGCCAGTACATTCACATCCTTGTAGGTTACACCGAGGCGCTCCAAAATCTGCGCCACGGTCGCCGAAAATCCGCACTGCGGAATTTTCTGCGTGCCTTTCATGTAGAGCACCACATCGTTTTCGGTGATGTCTTTACGGATCTGATCAAATACCGGATTTTCACTCATAGAATTCTCCTTGGAATATCCTGCTATGTAGTGCAATTTCAGGAAATCTCAAGGGATCTTCGTGGTTAATTTGAGTGCGTGCAACGCACCCCCCATATTGCCGCCGAGTGCGGCATACACCATTTTATGCTGCTCTATGCGCGATTTGCCTGAAAACTGCGAAGAGATAACCGTTAAATCGTAATGATCCTGATCGCCTGCGGTGTCCACCAGATGGATCTCTGCATCAGGAAACGCAGCACGGATCATCTGTTCGATGGTATGGGCGGGTAACGGCATAGAGGCTTGATTTACTAAGTAATTACAATAGTGTCTTTGTAGGTAGAAAAATCTTGTTTGCAAGGAAAGAACATGTCCGATCCAGCGATCCGCGTGGTTGCGATGCCAAAAGATGCCAATCCCGACGGGGATGTGTTCGGTGGTTGGCTCTTGAGCCAGATGGATATCGCCGGTTATATTCCTGCGCGTAAATACGCACAGATGAGGCTTGTCACTGTTGCCATGGACAATATCAATTTCCACCATCCGGTGCTGGTGGGCGATTGTCTGGAATGCTATTCCTTCATCGAAAAAATCGGGCGCACCTCGATCCGTGTCAAAGTCGAAGCGTATGTGGATAGATTTAGTGGTGGCGAGAAGCTCAAAGTGACGGAAGGAAATTTCGTCTATGTCGCAATTGACCAAAATCGCAGACCCGCTCCCGTGCCCAAACCGTTTTAATTATGAACACCGCGCTTGCACATAGCGAATCCCTCAATCGGGAGGCCAAGAGCCTCGCGGCAAAGCAGCAATTCGAACCGGCGCTCGAGGTGATTGATCGCGCTATTGCTCAGTACCCGAAAACCCCCAGCCTGTGGCTCACCAAAGCCATGATTCTTGATACAATGAAGCGGTACGCGGATGCAGAGCCGGCGTGGGAACTGATGACGCAACTGGTGCCTGGCAATGCTGCCGGATGGTTTTATCTGGGCAAAGCCAGAGCGCAGCAGCACAAGCGTGAAACTGCCATCGCTGCTTACCGGCAGGCGCTTGCCATCAAACCGGATGGGCTGGAAACATTGGTAAATCTCGCTGATCTACTGATGAATCACAAAACCGAGTATGATCATTTCAAATTACAGGCCGCCACACAGGAAGCATGCACACTACTGACCCGCGCGGTGGATCTCAATCCTGACAGTCTCGAGGCGCGAACTGAGCTGGGTTTGGCTCTCATGCGGTTAGGTCGCGCATCCGATGCGTTGCCGCATTTCATTCGTGCAAAGCAGTTGGCGCCGAGCCATAAGGATGTCGTGATCAATCATGCCTTCTGCCTGTTCCAGATGGGACGTTTTGAAGATGCGGAAGTCGTGTACCGCGAAGGCATGGCGCTTGGCGATGCTTATGCGAAATTCAGCCTCGCGCAGTTGTTGCTGCTCAAAGGCGAGTGGGCGCAGGGGATTGAGTATTACGATGCAAGGCTCAGTCCCGATGAGGTGCCGCCGCGTCATCAGCACAAACCCATCTGGAACGGTGAATCACTGTCCGGAAAAACCCTGCTGGTGTGGGCAGAGCAGGGGATCGGGGATGAGATCATGTTCGCCAGTATGCTGCCGGATGTGGTGACACAGGCTAAACACACGATTGTGGAAGTAGAGCCGCGCCTTGTGGAGATGTTCACCCGTTCCTTTCCTGCGTGTGAAGTATTTTCGCACCGCCCTGCTAATCCCGAACTTTCGCTACGCAGGGACATTGACTATCAGATCCCCATGGGGGGACTAATGCGCTATGTGAAGCCAAAACTCGATTATCCTGTAGGTGAGGGTTTTTTCCGTGCATCTGCGGAAAAGATCGCGCTGTATGCAGCGCGTTATCCGAAGAATGGCAAAAAAAAGATTGGCATATCGTGGCTCAGTAATCGCACCGAAACCAGCCGTACACGCACCATCACCCTTAAGCAATGGTTGCCGATTCTGCAAAGCAAAGGATGCGAATTCTATAACTTTCAATATGGCGATACCGCTTACGAGCTTTCACAGCTTAAGGCCGAAACCGGCATTGAAATACGCTGTGACGCCGATGTGAATCCTCTTTTAGATATGGAACATATGGCGGCACTGATGTCACAGATGGATCTGGTTATTTCCTGTGCGAATTCCACTGTGCATCTGGCTGGCGCGCTTGGTGTGCCTGTCTGGGTGCTCACTCCAAAAATTCCAAGCTGGCGATGGTTTCTGGAGCGGGACGATAGTATCTGGTATCCGCATGTGCGGCTGTTCCGTCAGAAAGATCTGTGGGATTGGAGCGATGTGGTGGAGCGTATTGCGGATGCTTTACAGGCTCGTTAAAACCGCAGCATAATACACATCTCCATTCCTGCGTAAGCAGGAATCCAGTAGTTCAAGCGACTCTGGATTCCCGCTTCGCGCGGGAATGGCGATTGTAAGTGAAACTATTTATTATTTTTTCACCGCGTTGGGGAATTTGGACGAGTGGTGCGTCTCAATTTCCCAGCCCTCATCTTCGCGATCAAACACGAAGGTAAAGCGGGCAGGGACATTCACCTGCTTGCCATTCTTAACGTAACTGAAACGGTAGGTGCCGCTCAGTACGGCTGCATCACGCCCTTCAAACTTGAGAATATCATCTTTCGGCGTGACTTTGAGATTTCTCATCTTGAGCAGTTTGGTGAAATAGCGCAGGCGATCTTCCTGCGTCAGGATCGGTTTGTTTTCGAGCGTTGCAACCAGCACCGCATCGTCATCATATAATTCAACTACTTTAGCCGGATCCCGCGATGCCATCGCGTTACGCCAGTTTTCGTAAGCGGCCATCACGGCCACTTCATCTTTGGATTTCTGTTCGGGCGTGACAGCGCAGGCGGTAGTGGTGAGTAACAGCGCCAGCGTCAATGCGGTCGTTTGAATGGACTTCATAACAAAAACTCCCGTTTGAGATGTAAAAGAAATTGCGTCGCTACGGTATGCACAACAAACAGAGGTGCAAGGGTAATTTTATGATTTTTAAATTTTTTTTTGGTCAGAACCGCTTTTGCTTGAATTAAGAATGATTATTAGTTATGGTGTGAATTGTGTGGCCGGGCCCCTCTGATGGAGTCTCCTCCATGATGTCGGACGCACTGGGATGCCAGTGTTGTCTGAATGCATACGACACTCGCACTCCCACTGTTTTCAAACGTAACTGAGGAGGTGTTATGTCGTTTATCTATATTCGCTCTTTGTTCATGAAATCCGCTAAAGTACAGCAACAGATTGAGGATGAGCTGCGCCGTCCGGCACCGGATTCCATCAAATTGCTGTCACTCAAAATGAAGCGGCTCAAGATCAAGGATCGTATTGTACAACTATCAAAACAGATCCGCCGCAAGAAGGCGTCAGTCACGCTTCGACCCCGCTACGCCTAAATCATATTGGTATTAAGACGTTGTGTGTTGCTGTCATACCAGCGAAAGCTGGTATCCAGTAACACACACTGTCTCAAAGAAACGCTAATCACAACTGGATGCCAGCTTTCGCTGGCATGACGTGAATTCACAGCGTTGTTATTTCATATACTCTGCAAACCATCGGATGTGCGCATCGTGAATGGTTGTGAGTCCAATGGTTGATACACCTGAAATCTCAAGTGACCCACCGCCGGTCGTACCCAGTAGTAAGGCAGGAATTTTCTTCTCACTCGCATCATCCATGATGCTCTGACTCATTGCCGCATCGCACACCAGAATATAGCGCCCTTGGTCTTCACCGAATGCGAATGCGTGCGACGGAATATGATCCGGAAAATGGATCTGCGCGCCGATATTTTTGGGCAGGCACATCTCGGCAAGAGCAACCAGCAAACCACCGTCGGAGATGTCATGACAGGCCGTGATACGTTTTGTCTGAATCAGACCTCGCACGAAATTGCCGTGATCATGTTCGGCATGTAAATTGACCGGCGGCGGTGTGCCATCCTCGCGGTTGCAGAGTTCGCGCAGATATAACGAACTTCCAAGATGTCCTGTGGTTTTTCCAATGACGAGAATATGCTGACCTGCCTGCGTGATCGCGTTCGTCATGCGTGTGTTCACATCTTTCAAAATGCCAACACCGCCAATGGCCGGAGTCGGCTGCACCGCCGATACGCTGCTGCCAATCGTGGTTTCGTTATATAGCGATACATTGCCGGAGATAAT
>CAZFOM010000004.1:8103-26988 GCA_964520155.1 uncultured Rickettsiales bacterium | reverse complement strand
CTTTCATACCTTCCAAGCCGCCGACAATCTGCCCCATGATTTCCGGTTTTTGCGGGTTACCAAAGTTGAGACAGTTGGTGATGGCAAGAGGAGTGGCGCCGACGGCAGTCAGGTTTCGCCAGGTCTCGGCAACGGCTTGCTTGCCGCCTTCGACTGGATCGGCGTAGCAATAACGTGGTGTGCAATCCGTGGTGATGGCGAGCGCTTTATTCGTGCCATGCACACGCACGACTGCGGCATCGCCGCCTGGACGCTCGATCGTGTCATTACCTACCATATGATCATATTGCTGCCAGATCCACGCCTTGCTGCACAGGTCAGGTGAGCCCATCAGTTTCAGTAAAGACTCGGCGATGTCATGCGCAGGGACTTGCTCGATTTGAACCACCGGACGTTTGGGGGTAGGCACCCACGGACGGTCATGTACCGGTGCGCTCTCGCTCATCGGCGCAACGGGAAGATCGCCCACGATTTCACCATGAAATTTCATGATGAGATGTCCGGTATCGGTAATTTTGCCGATTACGGCAAAGGCCAGTTCCCATTTCTCGAAGATCGCGCGCGCCATCTCTTCTTTGCCAGGTTTCAGAATCATAAGCATCCGCTCCTGTGATTCTGAAAGCATCATCTCATACGGTGTCATGCCGGTTTCACGGGTGGGGACTTTATCCATCCACAGCTCAATGCCAAGCTCACCTTTACCTGCCATCTCGAGGGAGGAGGAGGTAAGCCCCGCTGCACCCATATCCTGAATCGCAACGATCGCATCGGTTGCCATTAACTCTAAGCAGGCTTCGATGAGTAGCTTCTCGGTAAACGGATCACCCACCTGCACGGTCGGGCGTTTGTCTTCTGATGCTTCATCGAACTCGGCGGACGCCATCGTTGCACCGTGAATGCCGTCGCGGCCGGTTTTGCTACCGACATACACGACCGGATTGCCGATACCGGCGGCCTTGGAATAGAAAATTTTGTCGGTGCGGGCGATGCCGACCGTCATGGCATTCACCAAGATGTTGCCATTGTAAGAGGGATGGAAGGTGCACTCACCGCCCACGGTTGGAACACCGACACAGTTACCGTAGGAACCGATTCCCGACACCACGCCCGCGACCAGATGCTTGGTTTTCGGATGTTTTGGGTCGCCAAACCGCAGTGCGTTCATATTGGCAATCGGACGCGCGCCCATCGTGAATACGTCGCGTAAGATTCCACCGACTCCGGTTGCTGCACCCTGAAATGGCTCGATGTAAGAAGGATGGTTGTGCGATTCCATTTTGAAAATCGCCGCTTGCCCATCGCCAATATCAATAACACCTGCATTCTCGCCTGGGCCGCAGATGACGTGCGGGGCTTGAGTAGGCAATGTGCGCAAATGCTTGCGAGTAGTTTTGTAGGAGCAGTGTTCGCTCCACATCACCGAGAAAATACCCAACTCAAGGTAATTCGGCTCGCGCCCGAGAATGCCTAGAATGCGCTCATATTCATCCGCCGTCAGACCATGCTCTGCGACGATCTCGGGAGTGATTTTGAACGCTGTTTTCGCCTGCGCTGCTGATGCACCCATAGGAATCCTTATCCATGCTAGATGCGGCTGTTTTTAGGGATAAGTGAGTGCAGGGTCAACGGCTTTTATGGGTTGTCTTTATCGCCGCAGTACAGCCTCATTGGCCTTGCGCTGCGCCTCTATGCGTTTGCGGAAATCGGCACCTGCTCTGCCGTCCTGAAATTCCGGAAGATTGATGTCCTGCGCGCGCTCAACCGCGGCGTCCTGCTGCTTATGTATTTCGTGCTCTGCGGTAAGTTGCCCAATCTCGAAATGGCGTTTTGCGGCGTCAAATTGCTGATTCTGTTCTACTTTGCCTGCCACTGCTCCCATCAACCCACCGCCTAAGGTGAGCGCGGCAAAGGCAAGCATACTGCCCGCAATAGGCGTAAGCGGGAGCAGCACCGCTGCGATGGACGCGCCGACCAGCAAACCTGCAATGCCTTTCAAGTTAAACACGCTGCCGCGCTCGACATATTTGCCTTCTGAGAAATTCTTGCGCGAACGGAACAACCCTACAAGCCCTCCTGCCGCCGCGCCTCCCACGGCAGCAAGAATGGGTGCGCCTACTGCAGGGGCTAATCCTATGAGCAGCCCGCCAAACAGTCCGATCATGCCTTCGGTGGTAAATACCGTGGGTTCTCCGTCATCCACGGCACGGTAACGATCGCGTGCGGCGGAATCCTGCATGGATTATCGCTCCATGCCCTGAATATAATCGCGCTCGGCTTGAATACGATCCTGATACGAATGATGCGACGGTGCGATGGGTGTTTGTTTTGCAACGTTGGATTCTTGCGACAAAGTGGACGCTTGCGCCAGAGCATTTGGCGAAGTGGAACTTGTCGAAAGGGAAGTAGTTTTAGATTGCGAACTATCCGAAGAGGTCTCGATTACTTTTTTGCCGACCCAACCTCCCAGAAGCGCGCTACCCACTCCGATACCAATGACCGCAAGTACGGGTAACTGTGTAAAGAAAAGACACACTGCCCCTGCCGCAAGTCCGAAGTTTAGCAAACTTGCGCGGGGAGGGGAGTTGTTTGAACCTGTTTCCATGCCACTATTCTAGTGCGAATGGGGTCAATAAACAGCCTGTTTTTATGAAGATTTGGTTACAATCGCTCGTCTAAGCCGCTTCCAGCAGGCTTTCAAACAGCGGGCGGCCATCCAGCCCGCCAGTCAGCATTTCGCTGTGGCGTTCGGGGTGCGGCATCATGCCCAAAACGTTCTTAGAAGTATTAAAAACACCGGCTATATTGGAAATAGAGCCGTTTGGATTGGCCTCAGCCGTTGGGCTGCCGTCTTTCGTGACATAACGGAACGCGATCTGTTGGTTCTCTTCCAAGCGCTTTAGACCATCCGCATCGGTGAAGTAGTTTCCATCATGATGCGCGATAGGTACGTTGATCGTCTGACCGGCGAGGTAGCGGCGCGTGAACGGTGTCTGATTATTTTCCACGCGCAGATACACTTCTTTGCAGACGAATTTCAGGCTGGCGTTGCGCATGAGTACGCCTGGTAGAAGTCCTGCTTCGGTAAGAATCTGGAAGCCATTACAAATTCCAATTACATATCCACCACGATCCGCGTGTTTCTTTACTTCCTGCATGATGCGCGAATGTGCGGCCATGGCTCCGGAACGCAGGTAATCACCGTAGGAAAATCCACCTGGCACTACCACGAGATCACAAGCGGGAAGTTCGGAGTCCGCGTGCCAGACGTAGGAGACATTTTTATCCACCCCCGTTCGGTCTTCTGACCTCACGATGGGTGACGACTCGGGGCTGACTCGCGCTCCTGCGCTCGTAGCAGTTACGGATTGTAATACCGTATACGCATCACGGTCGCAGTTGGAACCGGGGAATACTATGACGCAGGATTTCATATGTCGACGGTATAATTGTTGTGCAGTGTGGTTGCAAGGATCTTGATTCTAGGTTTCAATTCGTCATGCTGAACTTGTTTCAGCATCCAACTTACAATTGTGTCTATTTCTCACATAGATCCTGAAACGAGTTCAGGATGACTATTTCTTAAAAATGCGGCATTTTTCATTGTAGTGCCTTGTCACGCCAAGGCGTCTGCGCGTAAGAGGTAGTATTCAGTAAACATCTACCTTCGCTACGCAATCTCAAACCGGTAATTCTCGATCACCGTGTTGGCAAGCAGCTTCTGGCACATGGCATCCACGGCTTGCTCGGCCTTTTTCTTATCCGTCTCCTGGAGTGACACTTCGATATATTTCCCCTGCGTCACGTCGCTGACATTGCCGAAACCAAGCGTATGGAGCGCGCCGGCGATAGCTTTACCCTGCGGGTCAAGCACGCCATTTTTTAGGGTGATATGAATCTTCGCTTTCATGTGGGATCCTTTCTCATGTTTCCGGTTCGGTCTGCTGACCTCACCATGAAACACCGCTTCGCGGGCTCATGGGTGATTATATTTATCGTTTCCGGTTCGGTCTAGTGACCTCACCATGAAACGCCGCTTCGCGGGCTCATGGGTGATTATATTTATCGTTTCCGGTTCGGTCTAGTGACCTCACCATGAAACGCCGCTTCGCGGGCTCATGGCTGTGCGCTTGAAATATATCTACTTCTTCTTTTTTGCTACTGTTTTTGCTTTGATTTTTTTGCCCGATGGATTGAAGGCATTGATGACCTTGTTTCCACTGTCCTCTGGCAATACGCCGAGACGGCGCGCAACTTCGCGGTAGGCTTCCTCGATGTTGCCAAGATCGCGGCGGAAGCGATCCTTATCCATCTTTTCACCGGTCATTTCGTCCCACAGGCGGCAGGAATCCGGACTGATCTCATCGGCCAGAATAATCTGCACCATGTTTCCTTCATACAGACGCCCGAACTCGATCTTGAAATCCACCAGACGAATACCCACACCCATAAACAGACCAGAGAGGAAATCGTTGATGCGCAGCGCCATATTGGCCATATCCTCAAGTTCAATGGGATCTGCCCAATCAAACAGAACAATATGCTCTGGTGATACCATCGGGTCGCCAAGTTTATCGCTTTTCAAGCAATACTCGATCAGCGGGTAGGGGAGATATTGTCCCTCAGGGATACCGTAACGCTGGCTTAGCCCACCTGCGGCGATATTGCGCACCACTACCTCAAGCGGGATAATCTCCACCGCTTTAACAAGCTGCTCACGCATGTTCAGCGTGCGGATGAAATGATTGGGCACGCCAATTTCAGTGAGGCGCGTCATGATGAACTCAGAAATTTTGTTGTTGATCACGCCTTTGCCGCTGATCGTCCCTTTTTTCTGGTTGTTGAACGCGGTGGCATCGTCCTTGTAATGCACAACTACAGTGCCTTCGTTTGGCCCTTCAAATAATTTTTTTGCCTTGCCTTCGTAAATCAGCTTGCGCGGTGGGGTTTTATGTGTTGCCATATTTACTATGTGTGGTGAGTCGGTTTTAATCATTCGCTTACTTAGAGCCGATTCCCCAAAAAAGAAAGCAAAATCAGCCGTAGGAGACGCATTTCATGAGTGGTTTGAGTGATAAGGAAAAAGCCCACGAAAACAAGTTCGCGCATGACAAGGAGCTGGAGTTTAAGATCAACGCCCGTCGCAATAAGTTGCTGGGTGCCTGGGCAGCGGAGAAAATGGGCTTGCCTAAGGATAAGCATGATGCCTACGCCAAGGAAGTGGTCTTGGCCGATTTTGAAAAAGCAGGCGATGACGATGTGTTTGAAAAAGTGAAAAAAGACTTATTCGATGCAGGGCTTCGCCTGACCGACCATGAAATCCGTGAGCAGATGCACAAGCTGCTAAATCTGGCGCGCGAGCAGGTGACAACCGAATAGTTTTTGTGTTTTACGCATGTTGTTCCGCGATGCTGTGTTTGCACTGACCGTGGCGGCGTTGTGGGGAGGAAACTTCGTCAACGCGAAGTTCGGTATGCAGTATTTTCCACCGTTCCTGTTCACTATCCTGCGGTTCGGGCTGGTAGGGCTTATCCTGTTACCGTTTCTTAAATGGCCTTCCAAGGATCAGTTCCGTTATCTGTTTTTACTTGCA
This sequence comes from uncultured Rickettsiales bacterium, assembly GCA_964520155.1. Lineage (GTDB taxonomy): Bacteria > Pseudomonadota > Alphaproteobacteria > Rickettsiales > JABCZZ01 > CAZFOM01. Next base: position 21,398 of record CAZFOM010000004.1, on the reverse strand, counting down.
GTCATACTCGGAACCGGTCATTTCGCCTTCCTGTTTGCCGGACTCTATCACGGGCTTTCGATCCCGACCTGCATCATCATCACGCAGCTAGGGGTGCCTTTCTCCTGCATGTTAGGTACGATCTTTCTCAAAGATCATCTGGGGATGTGGCGAAGTATGGGCATGGTTATGGCGTTTGTCGGCCTGATGCTGGTTGTGGGAACACCCGAAGTTGCGGGCAATATCACTGGCTTTATCTTCACGCTCATCGGCGCGATGTTATGGGGATTTGCCAATGTGATCATGAAGAAAATGGGAGACATTCACATTTTCCAAATGCTTGGATGGATGTCGCTGCTGTCTCTGCCCTTCCTCATGTTGATCTCGTTTCTGTTTGAGGCCAATCAATTCACACTGATTTCAGAGGCACCTTTGGAGATGTATCTCTCGGTAGGGTATACGGCGCTGTTTTCCACAATGGTGGCGTATAGCCTGTGGTACAGGTTGATGCGGACATACGATATGTCGCAAGTGGCGCCGTTTACATTATTGGTACCGCTCTTTGGCATCAGCATCGGACAGGTCTTTTATCCTGAGATCATTACCTGGCAGGTGGTGGCAGGGGGAATTCTCACGTTGTTGGGGGTTGCGATTATCGTGATTCGCAGACCCAGACATATCGCCCTTTCGCGGGATGTGTGAAACAGGTCACGCCATGGCTGCATTTACTAATTATTCCACCCTTACAGATTGTATTTAGGCTTCAAGGCGCTATGGTTGTCTGAAATCTCAAGGGAGGCGTTATGTCTTTTATTCTCGGATTGCTATCAATTGTTGTGCTCTTTTTGCTTGGAGCGCTGAATGCGCAGCAGGTGGTGGTGGAAAAGCACGAAAAAGCAAAGGATTTTATCGCAAAGATCCTGCCGTATAGCGCCTATCTTGGGCTGGCCGGCATTGTGCTTGGAATCCTTGGTATTCTAAACTCGTTATCGGCATCGTTCCTGTATGCACTGTTTGGAATCGCGGTGGGTGCGGTGATGGCGATTCTGGGGTTGTTCTCCTCGATCGCTTATATTAAATCCCAATTGCTGCCCAATAACCAGTCGGCTTCACAGAAACTGGACGGTCTGCTTGCCAAAGCGCAGCCGCACCAGACGACACTCGGCCTTGTTGGTATGGGGCTTTCGGTATTGTTTTTGTTGATGATGATCGTCTAACCATACCAAATGAATGTGATCTGGCGCCCGTCGCCTAACTCGGATAGCAGGGAAGGGTGCCCTGTTTCGATGCTGGTGCTGCATTACACGGGCATGAAATCTGCGGAAAATGCCTTAAGCCGTCTATGCGATCCCGCATCCTCGGTCAGCGCCCATTATGTGGTGGATGAGGATGGTGGCATTTATCAATTGGTAAAAGAACAAGATCGCGCATGGCACGCCGGTGTAAGCGCGTGGCGTGGTGAAACGCGGATCAATCATCACTCGATCGGCATCGAGATCGTCAATCCTGGGCATGAGTTAGGCTACCGCCCGTTTCCGGATGCGCAGATGCACTCCGTGATCGTGTTATGCAAGGATATACTCTCCCGCCACCCTATTCCGGCGAGAAACGTGGTAGGACATTCGGATGTGGCGCCCGCGCGTAAAGAAGATCCAGGCGAACTGTTTGACTGGGCGTGGTTGGCGCGTGAGAGAGTGGGGCTTTGGCCGGATAAGCTGTCAGCTTCCAGCTTTGAGCTTCCAGCTTCAAAAGCTGACAGCCGGCAGCTGACAGCTAACTCCTTATCCGACTATGGCTATGATATATCTGATTTATCCAAGGCCATTATCGCGTTTCAGCGCCATTTTCGTCCGCAAAAGATGGATGGTGAGTGGGATAGCGAGTGCGAATTACTCCTTGCAGACCTTATGCGACAATCTATATAACCTCACGACCAGATGGCCGGATGGTTGCGTGTGCGAAAGCACCCGAGGAAAGTCCGGGCTTCATGGAACATGGTGGCGGGTAACGCCCGCCGAGGGTAACCTCAGGGAAAGTGCAACAGAAAATATACCGCCCGCCTTCGCCCTTTCAGGCTACGGCGCGACAAGCCTCTGAATCTAGCAGGCTTGCCTCGACGAAGCTGTGAAACAGCGAAGGCGGGTAAGGGTGAAATGGTGCGGTAAGAGCGCACCGCACATCTGGTAACAGATGTGGCAATGTAAACCCCACCAGAAGCAAGACCAAATAGGAATAGATGAGCCTCGGCTCCCCTGCGTTCCACAGGGTTATCTATTCGGGTAGGTTGCATGAGGGTATTGGCAACAATGCTCCTAGATGAATAACCATCGCGCCGTAGTGCTCACGCACGAAGGCGGACAGAACCCGGCTTACAGGCCATCTGGTATTTCAATACCATTCCAAAATCTTTGCATTGCTTTGTCAGGCTACGGACTCGTCGTGCTCGCGTACGAAGCAGTACGCTCCGCGTGACTCGCCTTGCCTTCCTCGTACTGCTTTGATTTTGAAATGATATGACTCCATAAATCTACATCGCCGCGCGCTTCTTTACCAAAACGGGTTAGTATAAATCAATCTACCCCACAAAAATCCTTACATTTTGTTGCAATACTGAACGCTTAGCCAGAATTGGGTGTGGCTAACGGGCTGAGTGCATTCATTTTTTTCAAAAAGACGGTTGACCGACCCTAAAAACTCGGTATATTTCCCATATTAACCCAATATAAACCATTTTATCCCATAATAAACCATATAAGGGTTCAATTTAAGTCTCGAATCCTTGGAAAAATAAGCGGAAGTGCGGATAGAGCGGCGGTGTTGGGTGAGGTGTAAGGGCTCGCGTAAGGTGGGGATTTTACGAAAGCGACACCTCAAAAAAACAACACAGGATACGCTTGTGGAAACAGGGAAGACGACAAAAACAGGTGAAGGCGTAAGGTGGGGATGCTTTTTTTATCAACCTATATCAACAAGATTGACAAGAAGGGGCGTGTTTCAGTGCCCTCGTCTTTCCGTGCGCAGCTTGCTGAACAATCGTTCAATGGAATTGTTACCTATCCATCCTTCATCAACCCGTGCATCGAATCCTGCGGTATTGACCGCATCCAGAAATTATCAGAGCGCATCGAAACGCTCGACCCGTTCTCCGAAGAACATGATGTATTCTCCACGTCTATCTTATCGGGTGCGCGTGAACTCGCATTCGACGGGGAGGGGCGCGTGATGCTGACCGAAGAACTCATCGCATCGGCGCAACTTCGTGAAACGGCCATGTTTGTGGGCAAGGGTAATACGTTTGAAATCTGGGAGCCGGAGAGCTTCAAAGTACATGCCGAACGCGCGCGTCAGATTGCGCGCGAGAAGCGTCTGAGCCTGCGCTCCGAATCCAATAGCGGAGGACAGAAGTAATGTCTGACGCAAAACATACACCTGTCATGCTTGCGGAAGTGCTGGAAGCAATGCAGCCCAAACAGGGTGAAGTGTATGTGGATGGGACGTTTGGTGCCGGCGGGTATACCCGCGCGCTCCTCGAATCCTGCGAGTGTCGTGTGTATGCGATTGATCGCGATCCGAATGTGAAACCGACCGCTGATATTCTAGCGCAACAATACCCGAACCGTTTTCTACTGCTCTCAGGAACCTTTGGTGAAATGGTTGAACTGCTTGCTCGTGAAGGCATTGCCTCGGTGGATGGTGTGGTGCTCGATGTCGGTGTGTCTTCGATGCAGATTGACAGTGCGGATCGCGGATTCTCCTTCCGTCATGATGGCCCACTTGATATGCGCATGTCGCAGGAAGGTGTCAGTGCCGCTGATATTGTAAACACATACGAAGAAGAAGAGATCGCTGACATACTTTATCAATACGGCGAAGAGAAAATGTCGCGCCGCATTGCGCGTGCCATCGTCGAAAAGCGCAAAGAAACTCCTTTTACCCGTACCTCTCAGCTCGCCGATCTCGTGCGTTCGGTAGTGCGTGGCAAACATGACGGAATAGACCCTGCAACCCGCACGTTTCAGGCGTTGCGTATAGCGGTCAATGACGAGCTTCTCGAATTAGAGCGAGGACTCGAAGCAGCAGAACAACTGCTCGCAACTGGTGGACGGCTCATCGTCGTCACTTTCCATTCGCTGGAAGACCGGATTGTGAAGCAGTTTTACCAGTCGCGTTCTGGCGATACTCGGGGAGGGTCGCGGCATTTTCCGGCAACGGTTAATGCCGTCCCTCCCACTTTTTTTCTCACGCGGAAAAAAGCGCTATCTGCCAGTGATACGGAAATCCAGCGCAATCCACGCGCCCGCTCCGCCAAACTGAGAGTTGCCATCCGCACCCACACCCCCTCCCAATTCGGGGGATAGTTCCTATGGTATCACGCTTTTCCACCCTCATCTGGATGATCCTGATTGTGGTGGCTGCCTTCGGCCTGTACGGCGTGAAATACCGTGTGCAATTTTTGCAAGAAGAATCCGTTAATCTGGAACGCACCCTGCGCGAAGAAAACGAAGCGCTGCATGTGCTGCAGGCGGAATGGGCGTATCTGAACCGTCCGGCGCGCCTGCAAGCGCTTGCCCGTGAACACCTCGCCTTAAATCCGGTGCAGGGAAAACAGATTGCGGAACTGGAAAGCATCCCCATGCAGGAAGAGCTAACCGTACAGCCTGCTAACGCACCTAGCCCATCTGCAACTGAATCTCCTCCTATGATTCAGACGCAGCCAGTCTCGCTCACGCACCGGTAACCATGTTCTCTCCGCTTCGCAAAATCACCCGTGAGTCCTCCGGCAAGCAACTGATCGAATTGAGCCGCATCCGTCTCGTCTGCGTGATTGCATTCTTCTTTCTGTGTTATAGTGCAATCGCCGTGCGACTCATTGAAGTCTCGACACTCGGGCGCGATGACACACATTCGCAAGCCACGCAGGCCATTGAGGCGGGCAATCAGGACGCGCTGACCGACTGGAATCCGCCCATGCAATTATCCCGCGCTGACATTGTGGATCGCAACGGTGAAGTGCTTGCCACCTCACTTAATATGCTCTCGCTCTTTGCCAATCCGCGGGTGATGGTGGAGCCGTATGAGGCAGCGAAGAAACTAACGACCGTCTTTCCCGAAATGAAGGAAAAGGAACTACGCAAGCGCCTGACGGAGGATTCGAGTTTCGTGTGGATCAAACGCAACCTCACGCCGCGCGAGCAACATGCGGTGAATAATCTGGGGATACCCGGGCTTTATTTTCAGCCGGAACAACGCCGCGTCTATCCGTATGGGAGTCTGTTTGCGCATGTGGTGGGGTATGTTGGGATTGATAATCAGGGGTTGGCGGGAATCGAGAAGGCGCTCAATAAGCGCATTACCGCCACCCGTTACGATCCGACACCGATACAACTATCCGTGGATTCGCGTGTGCAACATATTGTGCATGACGAACTGAGCAAAGCGGTAAAGGAATTTCAGGCGCTCGGTGGTGTGGGCGTGGTGCTCGATAGCCATAACGGCGAGATTATTTCGATGGTGAATCTGCCAGATTTTAATCCGCATGAACCCGGCCGCGCCTCGAAAGATGCCAAATTCAACCGTGCCTCGCTCGGCAATTACGAAATGGGTTCGACCTTCAAAACCTTTACCACCGCCATGGCGCTCGATTACGGCACGGTAAATCTGCAGGATGGCTATGATGCCACCCACCCGCTGCGGGTGGCGCGTTTTACCATCAGCGATACCCATCCCAAAAAGCGCTGGTTGTCGGTGCCGGAAATTTTTGCGTATTCCTCCAACATCGGAACCGTGAAAATGCTGCTCGATGTGGGGGCGCCGAAACAGAAAGAATTTCTCAAGAAATTAGGCTTGTTCGAGCCGGTCAAGATTGAACTGCCGGAAATCTCCGCACCGCTCTACCCGAAAGAATGGAGAGAACTGAGCGCCATGACGATTTCGTTTGGCCACGGCATGACTGTCTCACCGCTGAGCTTGGTGCGGGCGACGGCTGCGGTGGTGGATGGGGGGCATCTGTTGCCGCTGACGCTTATCAAGGGAGCAAACGCTCGCAAACTGCCTGGCCCGCGCGTCATGAAGGAAAATACTGCGCTCAAAATGCGCCGTCTGATGCGGATGGTGGTGGAACACGGCACGGGTGCAAAAGCCGAAGCGCGGGGCTACCGTGTGGGAGGCAAGACCGGCACGGCCGAGAAAGTACAAGCGGGAGGCTATAGTCAGGATGCCAAGATGGCGTTGTTTCTGGGCATGTTTCCAAGCGATGATCCCCAGTACATCGTGCTCGTGATGGTGGATGAACCCAAAGGCAACGAATCCACGTTTGGTTATGCGACCGGCGGCTGGATTGCCGCTCCGGTGGCAGGGCGCATTATCGAACGCATGGCAACTTTGTACGGAATGCAGCCGATGTTTGACCAGATCCCCGAACGCGATCAAGATCGCGCATGGGTTGAAGATGCCAATCGCCGCTTCCTGCTTGAAGCGAAGTATTGATGGACGTGCCCTAAAGGCCTAGTATGGTTCCGGCATGAAATGCAACGAGTTAATCTCTAAACTATCCCAGGTTCTATCGGTGGATGGAAATCCACTTGCAGAGGTGGAAGCGGTTACTTCTGACTCCCGAACCGTCACGAAAAACACGTTGTTTGTGGCAGTGACAGGCGCCAAGGCCGATGGTAACCGATATGTCGAGATGGCCACGCAAAAAGGTGCATCTGTCATCGTCAGTGAAGCGGAGAAACCATCGGCTCTTGCCTCGGATGTGACGTGGATTCGTGTTGCTTCCACCCGCCATGCGGTTTCCGAAATTGCGGCGATCTGGTATCCTACGCAACCCGCATATACCGTAGCGGTCACGGGTACCGACGGCAAAACCTCCACCGCGGATTTTTTCCGTCAGATAAGTGAACTGACGGGTAAGAAAGCCGCTTCGATCGGCACGCTCGGAGTGCTCGGATCGGCGCGCGAATATCCGGCACTCAACACGACGCCTGATCCGATATTGCTGCACCGCACACTGAGCGAGATTGCGCAGGAGGGCATCACGCATGTTGGGCTTGAAGCCTCAAGCCACGGGCTTGATCAACATCGCCTGCACGGGGTTAATGTTTGTGCTGCGGCATTCACCAACCTCTCGCGTGATCACCTGGATTACCATCTGACGATGGAAAATTATTTCGCGGCAAAACTAAAACTGTTCACCGAGGTACTTAAAAAAGATGGGGTGGCGGTTATCAATGCCGATTCGCCCTATTTTGCGGCGATCCAGAGCGCCTGCGAAGCGCGCGGTCACCGTGTCGTTTCGTATGGAAAAGCAGCGCGCGATTACGTTATTCACTCCATCACACCGACCACGCATGGACTCAACATCCATACGGTGATTCATGGCCAACCCTGTGACTTTCTGATGCCTTTAATTGGCTCGTTTCAGGTCTACAACTTCATGGCGGCGTTGGGCATGGCGGAGATATGCGGCATTGATCCCCATCTGGCATTGCAGAAAATTGCCGCCATCAAGGGGGTGCCAGGCCGGTTGGAATATGTCGCATCTCACCCCCAGCACGCCGCACCTGTCTATGTGGATTATGCGCACACGCCTGCTGCGCTCGAAAACATTCTCAAAATTATGCGCCCCCATATCGAAGGCAAGCTGCATGTGGTGTTTGGCTGCGGCGGAGATCGTGACGCTGGAAAGCGACCTGAAATGGGCATTTCGGCTGCTACTTATGCCGATGCGGTGGTGGTGACCGATGACAACCCCAGAAGCGAATCACCGGATCTGATCCGTGCGGCTATCCTGAAACCGCTGACACCTGCACAACAGCAAAAAACCCGATCCATCGGAGATCGAAAAGAAGCCATTGCATTTGCGATTGGCTCGCTGCAAAAAGGGGATGGGCTGGTCATCGCGGGCAAGGGGCACGAAAAAACTCAGATTATCGGAAACACCGTGATCCCGTTTGATGATGCGGCCGTAGCACGGGAAATCATGGCAGGAATACAATAACGATGTGGACACACACACAGGTTGAACAAGCAACCAGAGGCAAGGCAAGCGGTGCTTGGAGCGCGCGCCGAATTGCCATTGACAGCCGCAGCGTTCAACCCGGAGATCTGTTCGTTGCGCTCAAAGGCGAACGGTTTGACGGCCATGATTATGTCGAGGAAGCCATCCGCAAAGGTGCGGTGGCAGCGCTTGTTTCCAAAGTGCCCGCGCAAGCAAATACACCCTGCGTGCTGGTGGAAGATACCACCCGCGCGCTCGTGGATCTTGCGGTGTTCAACCGTGCCCGTACCAAGGCCAGAATCATTGGCGTAACCGGCAGTGTTGGAAAAACCAGCACCAAAGAAGCACTCAAACTGGCGTTCTCCGCGCATGGAAATACTTATGCAACGGTCGGTAATCTCAACAACCATATCGGCCTGCCGTTATGCCTTGCGAATCTCACGGCCGATACGCAATACGCGGTCTTTGAACTCGGCATGAACCATGCCGGAGAAATCTCGTATCTCACGCGGCTGGTACGTCCGGATATTGCCATGATTACGACAGTGGAAGCCGTACATCTCGAATTCTTCGATTCGGTCGAAGGTATTGCCGATGCCAAATCGGAAATCATGGAAGGATTGCCCGCAGGCGGCACGATCATTCTCAATCGCGATAACCGTTATTTCGAGCGTTGCCTCGGTCATGCAAAGCGCCTGAACGTCAAAAACACACTGAGTTTTGCAAGCCAGTCAGATGGTGCTGATTTCAATCTCATGCAGTATGAAACCACTCCTTCTGGTAGCATGATCACGGTGCGCACTCCGCAAGGAATGCTTCCAGTCGCGCTGGGAGTGATTGGAAAACACTGGGCCATGAATATCCTTGCGACACTTGCAGCAGTACATGCCGCAGGGCTTGACCTGAAACCATCCACAGCAGCGCTGCGCGCATTCAGCGAACCGGAAGGACGCGGAAAATTTTATCCGCTCCCTGTGCCTACCGGTATGGGCGAATACACCCTGATTGATGATTGCTATAATGCCAGCCCCTCATCAATGGTGGCGGCATTTGCCAAAATGCAGGAATTATCAAAAAGCCGTTCCACAACACATCGAACAATTGCGGTGCTAGGCGATATGCTTGAACTGGGAATCCGCGCACCCGAATTTCACGCCGAACTGGCAAGCGAAGCTAAGGCATATGGTGTGGATCTCGTCTATGCCTGCGGCCCGCTCATGAAACATCTCTACGACGCGTTAAAGCCTGCGCAGCGCGGCGGGTATGCCGCGGATTCGCAATCGCTCTGGCCGTTGGTTGAGCGTGCGATTCGCGCGGAAGATATTGTGCTCATCAAAGGTTCCAACGGTAGCCGTATGAAATATATTCGCGAGGCGCTTCAGGCGGTCGCGACATCATCGAAAGAAAAAACCCATGCTGTATGAACTTCTGGTTCCGCTCGCGGATCACCATCAGTTTTTCAACCTGTTTCGCTATCTCACGTTTCGCAGCGGCGGCGCACTGATGACTTCGCTGATCATCTGTTTTGCGTTTGGCCCGGCGATCATACGCTGGCTGAAATCGAAGCAAGGTGAGGGGCAGCCGATTCGCTCCGACGGCCCCGAATCGCACCTGCTTACCAAAAAAGGTACGCCCACGATGGGGGGTATCATGATCCTCTTTGCAGTGACGGTTTCAACGCTGTTATGGGCGGATCTCACCAATGCGTATGTGTGGATTGTGCTCGCCGTAACGATCGGTTTCGGTCTGCTCGGATTCTGCGATGATTATGTGAAACTCACCAAGCGTAGTAGCGGTGGCATCTCAGCACGCGCGAAAATGCTGGGACAGATTCTCATCGCACTGGGTGCCGGCTGGTGGATCATGACCGTTGCCCCCAGCGAACTTTCCACGCACCTCACTATCCCGTTCTTCAAGAACATTCTGATTGATCTGGGGTGGCTCTATATCCCCTTCGTGATCATCGTGATGGTGGGGGCTTCCAATGCGGTGAATCTGACCGACGGGCTGGATGGGCTTGCCATCGTGCCGGTCATGATTGTCGCTGGATGTTTCGCGCTCATTGCCTATCTGATCGGCCATATCAAATTTGCCGAATATCTCCAGATTCACTATATCGCAGGCAGCGGTGAACTCGCGATTTTCTGCGCCGCGATTGTGGGTGCGAGCCTTGGATTCCTTTGGTTCAATGCGCCACCGGCGATGGTGTTCATGGGCGATACCGGAAGCCTGGCGCTCGGCGGCGCGGTCGGCGCGATTGCCGTGATCGTGAAGCACGAGCTGGTGCTTGTCATCATGGGGGGATTATTCGTCGCCGAAGCGGTTTCGGTGATCATACAGGTGGCATCATTCAAACTTACAGGAAAGCGCGTATTCAAGATGGCGCCACTCCATCACCATTTTGAAAAACTCGGCTGGAGAGAGCCTACGATCGTGATTCGATTCTGGATTGTATCGTGCATTCTTGCGTTGCTTGCGCTCTCCACCTTGAAGATCCGCTGATATGCCCGCGCTCACCCACTGCAAGGATCGCGCAATAGGAGTATTTGGACTCGGTAAGGCCGGCACTGCCACCGTTGAAGCGCTCGTGTTGGGCGGGGCGAAAGTCTATGTGTGGGATGATAACCCCGAGGCAGCCAAGGCGCTCGCCTCACGCTTTGGCAACATCCACGCCACTCCCTTTGAACAATGGGACTGGAAGCAGATCACCGAACTGGTGCTCGCACCAGGTGTACCGCTTACCCACCCCAAACCGCACCCTGTCGTGGAAAAAGCGAGAAGCAACCGCACGCCGATTATTGGCGATGTTGAATTGTTGTATCGGCAGCAACCTCACGCAACCTATGTGGGGATTACCGGCACGAACGGGAAGTCCACGACCACCGCATTGATTGGGCATATTCTCAAAACGGCGGGTAAAAACGTCGAGGTGGGTGGCAATCTCGGAACTGCGGCTCTGTCATTTGCGCCGCTTGATTCGGATGGGATCTATGTGATCGAAATGTCCTCGTACATGCTTGATCTGGTTGCGAGCGTGCGGTTTCAGGTGGGGGTGTTTCTGAATATCACGCCCGATCATCTCGATCGTCATGGTACGATGGAGAATTATGTTGCCGCGAAAATGCATCTGTTTGATCGGCAGCAGCCGGACGATGTGGCAGTCGTTGCGGTGGATGATGTATACACGGAAGCCTGCGCGCGGACGCTGATTGCGCGCAATACCGCACGCATTATGCCTGTCTCGGTGGCGAACAAGGTGCAAGGCGGGGTGTGGGTGGATGCGTCGGGAATCCTTCATGATGGCGTGTTCACGATGGATCTGAAAACAACCGCTCCGCGACTACCTGGAAAACATAATTGGCAGAATATCGCTGCGGCCTATATGGCCACGCGCGCACTGGGATTGACGAGTGAACAGATTCGCGCAGGCATTACGAGCTTTGGAGGGCTCGCGCACCGGATGGAACTGGTTGCAACCGTGGAAGGGATTCGCTTCGTTAATGACAGCAAGGCCACTAATGCGGATGCAACGGCGAATGCGCTTGCAGCCTATGATGCGATCTACTGGATTGTGGGCGGTAAACCCAAAGAGGGTGGTATTGAAACGCTTGGCAATTTCTTCCCTAAAATCCGCCATGCGTTTCTGATCGGTGATGCTGCACAAGCCTTCGCGCACACGCTTGAAGGGCATGTGGCGTATCGCACATGCGGGGATCTTACGCGCGCATTTGAAGAAGCTGCCCGCATGGCGATGAAGGAGCAAATCCAAGGTGCATTAGTTCTGCTATCGCCGGCGTGGGCCGCGTTCGATCAGTGGAAAAGTTTTGAGCATCGCGGGGATGCGTTTCGAGCACTCGCGCAAGCATATGAACGCGAGATAGGGGAGCGACGCCATGCAGTTTGACCGCACCAGCACCAGTATTTTTGGCCGCTGGTGGTGGACGGTGGATCGGTTCCTGCTGCTTGCGATCTTTGGGCTGATCTGTATTGGCGCGGTGCTTGTCACGGCGGCAAGCCCTCCGGTGGCAGAACGTATCGGTGTGGATCCGTTTCATTTCGTGCGCCGTCAGCAGTTTTTTCTGGTGCTTGCGCTCATTACTCTGTTTCTGGTGTCGCTGCTCGAGCCAACCCAGATTCGCCGGCTCGCCGTGTTGGGATTGCTGGTGAGTTTCGTTCTGCTTATCGCGTTGCCTTTTGTCGGTGTAGAAACCAAAGGCGCTAAACGCTGGATTGATATCGGCCCGGTGGGGGTGCAACCGTCCGAATTCCTGAAACCTTGCCTCGCGGTGGTGCTCGCCTGGGTGTTCAGTTTGCGATTACGCTACGCCGAATTTCCAGGATACATGGTGGCGATCGGCCTGTATGGATTTAGCGCCATGTTGCTCCTCATTCAGCCAGATCTCGGGATGGTGGTGACAATTACGGCGATGTGGGGACTCCAGTTTTTTCTGGCCGGCTTGCCGTTCATCTGGGTGGTGGTGCTTATTGTGGCGGGGGTAAGTGGCATGTGGGGTGCCTACGCATTCTTCCCACATGTGCAAAAGCGCATTGATAATTTTCTCAACCCCGAAGCGGGAGATAATTATCAGGTGGAAAAATCGCTCGAAGCCTTCAAAAGCGGTGGTCTGCTTGGGCGCGGGCCTGGGGAGGGAGAGGTGAAACAATACCTGCCGGACTCGCATACGGATTTTGTGTTTTCCGTGGCCGGTGAGGAATTCGGCGCAATTTTCTGTCTCATCATCGTATTCTTCTTTGGGTTTATCGTGATCCGTGGCCTGATCCGCATCTGGAACGAAAAAGACTTTTTCGTGCTGCTCTCGGTGGCGGGTCTGCTAGCACAATTCGGGACGCAATCCATCATCAATATGGGGGTCGCCGTCAACCTGCTGCCCGCCAAAGGCATGACCCTACCGTTTTTAAGCTACGGCGGATCCTCCCTCATTGCGGTTGCGCTCGGAATGGGTATGATGCTCGCGCTTACCCGCAGGCGATATGGCAGAACCAGTTCATCATGATATAATTATTGCGGTTACAAACGACACGCTCGATCTGGTGTTTAACGGCATCGGCCATCTGGGCGTGTTCCTGTTTGTCTGCGCCTATTTTCTACTGCAACGAGAAGTACTCAAATCAGATGATCTGCGCTATTTGTGCATGAATCTGGTAGGTGCGATATTGCTGATGATTTCACTCACCTGGAAATGGAATCTGCCCGCTTTCATTCTGGAATTTTTCTGGATGCTGATTAGTATTTACGGCATTATCAAAACCCTGAGGAAACGTCGTAACCCTACTATATGAACAGTAAAACAATAGT
>CAZFOM010000004.1:0-8093 GCA_964520155.1 uncultured Rickettsiales bacterium | reverse complement strand
CAATAGTGCTTGCAGCCGGTGGCACCGGCGGCCATGTGTTCCCAGCCGAAGCTGTAGCTGAGGAATGCCTGCGGCTCGGTCATCGCGTCATTCTGATCACCGACAGGCGCTTTCAGAGTTACGGCGGAACACTCGGACAGATTGAAAAACATGTTATCCGTGCGGGTACGCTCGGGCGGGGGCTAGCAAGCAAAATAACGGCAGTAGCGGATATCTGCATTGGCCTGTATCAGGCGCGCGGGTTGCTCAAAACGATCAAGCCGGATGCGGTCATCGGATTTGGCGGCTATCCTTCCTTTCCTACCGTGCGTGCCGCCTGTATGCAGGGCATTCCCGCGATCATCCATGAACAGAACTCTGTGCTCGGACGGGCGAACCGTATGCTTGCCGCGCATGTGGACGGGGTTGCAACGTCGTTCAAACAGACGCATAAGCTATCTTCTTCTCTTAATCATAAAACCGTGTGGGTTGGAAATCCGGTACGCAGCGCAATCAGAGCGCTGCGCGATGTGCCGTATGCCCCATGCACCGAAGAAGGCACGATCCGGCTTCTCATCACGGGCGGCAGTCAGGGCGCCGCCGTGTTTGCAACCCTGATTCCCGAAGCCGTGGAGCTGCTTCCTTCTTCCTTGAGATCACGCTTGAGAATAGATCAACAAGCGCGCGCAAGCGAGGTGGATGCCGTTCATGCAGTGTATAAGAAGATGGGGCTTGAAGCCGATGTGGCGCCATTCTTCACGGACATGGCGGCGCGCCTTGCCGCTGCGCATGTGCTGATTGGTCGCGCCGGCGCTTCGACCATGACCGAACTTGCGGTTGCTGGCAGACCCTCGATCCTGATTCCGCTGCCAGGCGCCATGGATAATCACCAGTTCTATAATGCCAAATCACTCGAAGAGCAGGGTGGCACGATGGTGCTTGAGCAGGCTGGGCTTGAACCGCCCCACATCGCACGCACGCTGGAATCTCTGCTGCTCGAGCCGGACAGGCTCACGGCACTTGCGCGCGGTGCATTTGGTTATGGCAAGCCTGATGCGGCACGCGATCTGGTGCGATTGACATTGCATCGCATATCCGGCAGTTCCCTAGCTGAGTATCTGGCATCTCATTCATCCGATACCACGTCACACGCATCGCTCTACACGCAGGAGAAAGCCGCATGAACGCCTCGATCATTCCCGCTTCCATCGCGCGCGTGCTGTCGATGAAAGCGCTGCCGCTTTCGCGCACTCTCCCGCTCAATGTTGGGATCATTCATCTGGTCGGTATCGGCGGGATCGGCATCAGCGGGATCGCTGAACTCCTGCATAATCTGGGATATAAGGTGCAAGGCTCGGATCTCACCGAAAACGCCAATGTCGAGCGCCTCAGAACACTCGGTATTGAGGTGATGATCGGCCATCGCGCGGAAAACATCAAACAGGCCTCCGCACTGGTGGTTTCATCAGCGGTGAAAGCGGATAATCCCGAAGTGGTCGCCGCCCGCGCGCAACGGATTCCGGTGGTGCGCCGTGCCGAGATGCTGGCGGAGCTGATGCGCCTCAAAATGTCGGTGGCGATTGCCGGTACGCATGGCAAAACCACCACCACGTCGCTCACCTCCACCTTGCTCGATGTTGCCGGACTCAAACCCACGATTATCAATGGCGGCATCATCAATGCCTACGGCACCAACGTGAAACTCGGTGACGGCGAATGGATGGTGGTGGAAGCCGATGAATCGGACGGAACCTTTGTAAAAATTCCTGCCACGATTGCAGTGATTACCAACATTGATCCGGAGCATCTCGATTATTTCGGCAGTTTCGATGCGCTAAAACTTGCCTTCCAGCAATTCGTCGAAAATATCCCGTTTTACGGATTTGCGGTGTTGTGTGTGGATCATCCCGAAGTGCAGGCGCTGATGTCGCGGGTGCATGATCGCCGCGTCATTTCGTATGGAACCAGCCCGCAGGCTGATGTGCGCGCAGTGAATATCCGCCGCGAGAGCTCGGGTCAGCGTTATGACGCCGAAATTCAGGCGGAAGGTAAAACGCGCACGATCAAGGATATTTTTCTGCCCATGCACGGGGTGCACAATATACGCAACTCACTCGCTGTGCTCTCCATTGGTCTGGAACTCAACATTGCGGACGAAACCATCAAGCGGGCGTTTGAAGGATTCAGCGGGGTGAAGCGCCGCTTCACGCGAACCGGTGAGGCGCACGGTATCGCGGTGATTGACGATTATGGGCATCATCCGGTGGAAATCGCAGCGACACTCAAAGCGGCGCGTGAATCCATCGAACAAACCAAGGGCAGGGTGATCGCGGTCGTACAGCCCCACCGCTTCACACGCGTGCGCGATCTGTTTGCGGAATTTTGCACCTGCTTCAATGATGCCGATACGGTGATTGTCTCCGATATTTACACGGCAGGTGAAACGCCCATTGAAGGGATCTCGCGCGACTCTCTTGTAGAAGGCTTACGCAACGCCGGTCATCGCAGCGTGATTGCGTTGCCGCATGAATCCGAACTTGCGCGCACGGTGGCGGGTGTTGCAAGAGCGGGGGATCTGGTGGTGTGTCTGGGGGCGGGCAGCATCACCAAATGGGCGTATGCGCTGCCTTCCGAACTGGAAGCAATACCCACACTTAAACAAACCGGTGCGGCATAATGCCAGCGTCGATCGCGTCTACTCCCGTGTCATTACTCGAACGGTTGCCGCGCACGCGAGGCAAAATGCGCGCACAGGCCGATCTGTCCAAAGGGAACTGGTTTCAGGTTGGCGGGACTGCGGAGGTGTTATTCCGTCCGGAGGATGAAGAAGATCTTGCGCATTTTCTGAAACACAAACCGGCGGATGTGCCCTATCTCGTGCTCGGAGTCGGATCCAACCTGATCATCCGCGATGGTGGAATTGATGGGGTGGTGATCCGTCTGGGGCGTGGTTTTACGGAGTGCCAAGCGGATGGCGCAACAATCCGCGTGGGCGCGGCGTGCCTCTCCTTCAATGCGGCCATGGTCGCGCAGCAGCACGGTATTGCAGGCCTCGAGTTTCTAACCGGTATTCCAGGCAGTATGGGCGGCGTGCTCAGGATGAATGGCGGCGCCTATGGCAGCGAGGTGAAAGATGTGCTGGTGGAGGCCTATGCCATAGATCCTCAGGGAAACCGTCATACACTTACCCCGCAGGATTTGCATTATACCTATCGCCATAGCGAATTGCCTGAAGGATGGATCTTCACCGGTGCGCGCCTGAAAGGCGTGGAGGGCGATCCTGCGGTAATTGCCAGACGGATTGAATCCATCAGCGCGCAGCGCGAAGCCACGCAGCCAATTCGCGCCAAAACTGGCGGCAGCACCTTCAAAAATCCCGAAGGCCACAAAGCATGGCAACTGATTGATCAAGCCGGATGCCGAGGCCTTACCATCGGCGGCGCGCAGATGTCCGAGAAGCATTGCAATTTTATGATCAATACAGATAGCGCTACCGCTGCTGATCTCGAAGCGCTTGGTGAAGAAGTGATGCGGCGTGTGCGCGAAAATACTGGCGTCACGCTCGAATGGGAAATAAAACGGGTGGGAAAGAAATAGGAGTCATCAGTGACGAAACACATCGCAGTATTAATGGGCGGATGGTCGGCGGAGCGGGAAGTCTCGCTCACCAGCGGGAAGGCCGTGGCCAATGCCTGTGAGGAATTGGGATACAAGGTTACGCCGATTGACGTACAGCCCGATATCAGCGCGAAACTGTCTGCGCTCAAACCCGACATTGCATTCAATGCGCTGCATGGGCGGTTTGGCGAGGATGGCTGCATTCAGGGTGTGCTCGAAGTTCTGGGAATTCCCTACACGCATTCGGGCGTGCTCGCCTCTGCGCTGGCCATGGATAAGCCGATGGCCAAAAATGTGTTTGCCGCGGTGGGGATTCCGATTGCCGAAGGCCGTGTTGCGACTAAAAAAGAGGTGATCGAAGAAAAAGTCGTACCGCGCCCCTATGTGGTGAAGCCCATCAACGAAGGCTCCAGCGTCGGGGTTACCATTATTCACGAAAACGAGAATTTCTTTTTCGATGAAGCCTCGTGGAAATTTGGGGATACGGTACTGGTGGAGCGTTATATTCCAGGTCGCGAGATTCAGGTGGCGGTGCTCGACGATGTGGTGCTGGGCGCCATTGAGATCCGCCCCAAAGGCCGGTTTTACGACTATGAAGCCAAATATACCGACGGCAAAGCCCTGCACCTCATGCCCGCGCCCATTGAAAAATCTGCGTATGAACATGTTTGCGCGCTTGCGCTTAAGGCGCATGTTGCGCTAGGATGTCGTGGTCTGACACGTACGGACTTTCGGTACGATGAACAAAATGACGCCTTCTATATTCTAGAAGTGAACACGCAACCGGGGATGACACCCCTGTCACTATCGCCAGAAATCGCTGCACATGCGGGAATCAGCTTTCACGAGCTGGTGCGCCATCTGATTGTTGGAGCACGTCTGGGAGCATAGGAATTCGTGGCACGCAAAAAAACCGGAAGCAAACGCGAACAGGAATGTAAAAAAATCTCCAAACAGCGCGCCAAGCGCATGTGGTGGCAGGCAGCGCGCGTGCGGCTGGGGTGGGTGGTGGTCATTGTATTCACGTTCTACGCGCTCACCACGCTAGCATGGTTTACGTTTGACGGCGGATTTCAACGCACCGCGGATCGTACGATGGCGTGGGTGGAAAATCTATCCGCAAAGGCAGGCTTCCGCCTGTCGTATGTCTATCTCGAAGGGCGCCACAAAACCAGTCAGGACGCAATTGATAAAGCCGTTGCGCTCAAGCAGGGGCAGCCGATTTTATTCATTTCGCTTGCCGAACTGAAACAACGGCTGGAAGCCATCCCGCACATTCATACCGCGCAGGTGGAGCGGGTGCTGCCGAACCAGATCCGTATCCAGATTGAAGAACGCCAGCCCATCGCGGTTTGGCAATATCAGGGCAAATTGAAACTGATTGATCGCGAGGGGAAGGTGATGCCCGATCCGATGGCGACGAAATTTCACGCACTACCACTGGTGGTGGGAGAAGATGCGCCGACACATGCCTGGAAATTGCTCCAGTTCGTCACACAGGAACCCGAGTTGATGAATCAGATGAAAAGCGCGATTCGCGTGGGCGAGCGGCGCTGGAATATCCGTTTTGAAAACGGTGTGGAGCTAAAATTGCCGGAGAGCAAACCCGAAATCGCATGGCGCAAATTTGCGCTCTTGAACAAAGAACAGGAACTGCTTAAGCGTAACATCACCGCGGTGGATATGCGACTTCAGGATCGGATCTTCATCAAACGACCCAAGATGGAGAAGCAACCCGTTGCTGATGATGCAAACGCCAGCGATACTTAAACCCGATACCCGAACGAACACAGCATGAACAGTTTGATTACTCGCGCGCCTAAGTCCCGTGTCAATCTGAGCGGCACGATTTCCGTCGTCGATATTGGAACCACGAAAAGCGTCTGCTTTATCGCGCATCTGGATGCGGCAGGTGAAATGAGAGTGGTAGGCATCGGACACCAGCTTTCCAAGGGTATTCGTGCCGGTCATATTACCGATATTGTCGAAGCGGAGACCTCCATCATTGCCGTCGTCCATGCCGCAGAACAGATGGCCGATGAAACGATCGAAAACGTCTTTGCCAATGTCAGTTCCGGACAGATTTTATCCAAAACCATCAGTGTGGAACTTTCACTCGGCGGGCAGGCGGTGACCGATCGCGACTTGTATGATGTGCTCAGAGAAGGTCATCATAATGCGCAGCAGGATGATTACGAAATTCTGCACACATTTCCCGTCAATTATACGCTCGATGGGGTAAAGAATATCAAAGAACCGCGTGGCATGGTGGGGGATCTGCTCGGCGCGGATGTGCATATGCTGCTCGCACCTGATGCGATGCTTAAGAATCTGACAAACTGTTTTGCGCGCGCCCATCTGAATGTCACCGACTGTGTGGTAGCTGCACATGCTTCTGGACTCGCATGTTTAGAACCGGATGAAATGGATCTCGGCGTAACGGTGATTGACCTCGGCGGTGGTACCACCAGTTTTGCCGTATTCGCCAATGGCAAGAATTACTATAGCGATGCGATTGCGATTGGTGGAAACCATGTCACCAGCGATATTGCTAAAGGCCTCTCCACTTCGCTCGCACACGCGGAGCGCCTCAAAACCCTGCATGGTAGCGCCATTGCTTCCGCTGCCGATGACCAGGCGATGATTGACGTGCCGCAGCTTGGCGAGGACGAGGATGTGGAAGATGGAAACCTGATGCCACGTTCGATGCTGGTGGGCATTATTCGCCCGCGTCTGGAAGAAATGTTTGAGTTGATTCGCGGAAAAATTGAAGCCTCAGGGTTGGATAAAGTGGCAGGCCGCCGTGTGGTATTGACAGGGGGAGGGAGCCAGCTTCTCGGCGTGCGCGATCTCGCTGCGCGTGTGCTTGGCAAACAGGTGCGACTGGGTAAGCCGCGCGCCATGCCTGGCCTTGCGGATGCGGTCAACGGCCCTGCATTTTCGACCGCCGTAGGAATGCTGGAATACGCGCGCCGCAAAGCGCTGGAAGATCGGCTGCTCGATCCACACCGCCTCAAAACGCGTGGACTTGGACGAGTCGTGCAGTGGATTAAGGAAAATTTTTAACGCGCAGAAAACAGTTGAAATACAAAATATAGTAGTAGTAATACAAAGGGTAACTCTATATATATGTCAGTGGTTACGATACGGTAACGCATACAAAAAAATCGGGGGAGGCGTCACATGAGCATCAATTTACATCTACCATCCAAAACGGATTCTCTGCGTCCGAGTATCACGGTGTTTGGTGTCGGTGGTGCCGGAGGTAACGCGGTCAACAACATGATCTCGGCCAATCTCGAGGGGGTGAATTTCGTGGTTGCCAATACGGATGCGCAGGCGCTTGAGCATTCGCTCGCCGAACGCCGCATTCAACTCGGCTCCAATATCACTCGCGGCCTGGGCGCAGGGGCTATGCCCGATGTTGGTCGCGCCGCTGCTGAAGAAGCGCTCGATGAAATTGAAAGTTATATCGAAGGCAGCAACATGGTGTTTATCGCTGCCGGTATGGGCGGTGGAACCGGCACCGGTGCCGCGCCAGTTGTCGCGCGCATGGCGAAAGAGCGAGGAATCCTCACTGTTGGTATTGTAACCAAGCCGTTCCAGTTTGAAGGCTTGCACCGTATGCGCCTTGCGGATCAGGGGGTGCAGGAATTGCAATCCTATGTGGACACGTTGATTGTGATCCCGAACCAGAATCTATTTCGCATTATCAATGAACGCACACCGTTTGCGGAGGCATTCCGCATGGCGGATGAGGTGTTGCACTCCGGTGTGCGCGGCATCACCGATCTGATCGTCATGCCAGGTTTGATCAATCTCGATTTTGCCGATATTCGCACCGTGATGCGTGAAATGGGTAAAGCCATGATGGGAACCGGCGAAGCCGAAGGAGGAAAGCGTGCTATCGAAGCCGCCGAGGCTGCTATCCAGAATCCGCTGCTCGATGATTTTTCGATGAAGGGTGCCAAAGGGGTGCTCATCAACATTACCGGCGGATACGATATGACGCTGTTTGAGGTGGATGAGGCCGCCAACCGCATCCGCGCCGAAGTCGATCCGGCCGCCAACATTATCTTTGGTGCGACCTTCAATACCAATATGGAAGGACGTATGCGCGTCTCGGTCGTCGCAACCGGTATTGAAGCAAACGCACAGATCGAAGGTGTTCCGAATAAAACGCCGTTGGCTCAACCGGTCGCAGACACTCGTCGCGCTTATGCAGGCAGTGTTGGATTCGGTCGTGCCGAACAAAAAGTGACTCGTCCGGCAGTTGCTCCGGTGACTGAAGTTGCACGCGAGTCGATGCGCTATGATGTGCGAACTGCACCGGCTCAGCCCGAGCCTGTGAAGGTGGCTGCCTCGTCGTATCCGCAGCAAGATGTGGTTATTCCGGCAAAAACAACACCGGAGCCGGCGGAGATATCACATACGTTTGAGACAAGGCAGGCGGAACCTCAGGCCGTCCGCGCCTCTGAGCCAAGCCTGTTTAGTGG
>CAZFOM010000003.1:18152-43087 GCA_964520155.1 uncultured Rickettsiales bacterium | reverse complement strand
TTCAGGCAGTATTCAGATCGACGGTGAGGAAGTTACACATCTGAAAGGCTCCCGCCGTGTCGAACTGATGCGCAAGTTTGGGATGCTGTTTCAAGGCGGCGCGCTGTTTGATTCACTCACGGTGTGGGAAAATATCACCTTCGCCCGCAATAAGGAAACCGGCTTCACCACAGAGATGGCAAAAACGCTTGCGGCAGAAAAACTGAAATCCGTAGGGCTGGCACCGGAAGTGGCAAACCTTATGCCTTCCGAACTTTCCGGCGGAATGCAAAAGCGTGTGTCGCTCGCACGCGCGATTGCGGTAAATCCTGAGATTATCTTCTTTGACGAACCCACCACCGGACTCGATCCGATCATGGCGGATGTGATCAACGACCTCATCATCAAATGTGCGAAAGAGCTCGGCTCGACCACGCTCACCATCACGCATGATATGCAGTCGGCATCCAAAATCGCGACCAACATCGCCATGCTTTATAAAGGTAAACTCATCTGGAAAGGCCGCGCGCAGGAGATTTATCACTCGCAGAATCCATTTGTAGATCAGTTCGTCCATGGCCGCGCACAAGGCCCGATTACGGGGTGACCTTGACTTTATACGTATTAATACGTATAATACGTATATGAACAAAAAACTCACCATATCCATTGATGAAAAGGTCTATGAAGGCCTGCACAGCGTCATCGGGCGCGGTAATATCAGCAGCTTCATCGAGCGTCTGGCTCGCCCGTACGTGATCAAGGCCGACTTGAAGAAAGCCTATAAACGTATGGCGGATGATCGATCGCGGGAAGCGGAGGCAGAAGCATGGCTAGAAGCATTCGTGGAAGAAACACTGGATGAAACGCGGTGATGTGTACTGGGTCAATTTTGATCCTGCCGTGGGCGGTGAGATTAAGAAAACCCGACCTGCCGTAATTGTCAGCAATAACGCTGCGAACGAGGTGCTAAACCGAGTGCAAGTAGTTCCGCTAACCAGTAGCACCGGCGAGATATACCCTTCAGAGACGCTTATTGATATTCACGGGAAAGCATCCAAAGCGATGGTGGATCAGATACGCACGATCAGCAAAGCACGATTGATCAAACGCATGGCAACCATTACCAAGCAAGAGATGAAAGACCTCGAAGAAACGCTACGATTACATCTCGGTTTATAGTACGCTATTGTTATATGGCAAAATCTTCTGCCCATTTTGTTTGTAATTCCTGCGGCACCGTCCATCAGAAATGGTCAGGCAAGTGCGATGCCTGCGGGGAATGGAACACCATCAGCGAAGAATCGCACGAGGCGACGCCAAAAGGGCTTACGGCGGGCAAAGGCCGCTCTATCGCGTGGGAACATCTTGCGGGCGAGGCCGAGGAACAGCCGCGTTTTTCCACCGCAGTCGGCGAGCTGGATCGGGTGCTGGGCGGTGGACTGGTCAGGGGGTCGGCGATCCTCATCGGCGGGGATCCCGGGATCGGAAAATCCACCATTCTGCTTCAAATGGCAGCGAATCTCGCCCGCGGTGGGCATTCGGTTTCTTATATCTCCGGCGAAGAATCCGTGGCGCAGGTGCGCCTGCGGGGCAAGCGTCTGGGCATTGCACACACCTCTCCTTCAAAGACAGAAGATCTGTTGATTGCCTCCGCCACTTCGGTGCGCGATATTCTCGCTTCCATGGATACGCCCAAACATCCAGACGTGGTCGTGATTGATTCGATTCAGACCATGTATCTCGATAATCTGGACGCTGCACCAGGCACTGTTTCACAGGTGCGCGCCGCCGCGCATGAATTGATCAAACTCGCCAAAAAACGCGGGATCGCGCTGTTTCTAGTCGGGCATGTCACCAAGGACGGGCAGATTGCCGGCCCGCGCGTGCTCGAACATATGGTGGATACGGTGCTCTATTTTGAAGGCGAGCGCGGGCATCAGTTCCGCATTCTGCGATCGGTGAAAAACCGCTTTGGCGGTACCGACGAAATCGGCGTGTTTGCCATGACCGACAAAGGGCTGGAGGAGGTATCTAACCCCTCAGCGCTGTTTTTATCCGAGCGCGATCAGGCGGTGAGCGGAGCTGCGGTGTTTGCGGGTATGGAAGGCTCACGCCCATTGCTCGTGGAGATTCAGGCGCTGGTTTCCCCCTCCCCCATGTCCACCCCGCGTCGCGCAGTGGTAGGGTGGGATGCCTCACGCCTTGCCATGCTGCTTGCGGTGCTGGAGGCGCGCGCGGGCATTACGCTGCATGACAAAGAAGTGTATCTTAATGTTGCCGGCGGTTTGCGTATCAGCGAACCAGCCGCCGATCTCGCGGTCGCCGCTGCCCTGCTATCGGCACTGACCAACCTTCCCGCCCCCGCAGGAACCGTGTTTTTTGGCGAAATCGGATTGTCGGGCGAAATCCGCGCGGTGGGACGTCCCGACGCGCGTCTGAAGGAATCGGAAAAATTAGGGTTTTCAGGGGCGTATATTCCTGCTAACACACCCGTCAAGAACGGGATCGGCACGCACGGGCTGTCACATGTGAAAGAGCTGCTTTCGCTGTTTCGCACACACCAGACACCGCGTAAAACCGTTTCTGTATAACGTCAACACAACCCTCGCAAACGCGCGCCCTTGCCTATGCTGGAAGCACAGCTCAACGTTTTTGATTCGATCGTCATCGGGGTGTTTGCATTGTCGTGTCTGGTTGCTTTTTTCCGCGGGTTCATCCGCGAGATTCTGTCGCTCGGCGCGTGGGTGGCCGCCGGTATCATCACCGTGTATTTCTATCCGCATTCGAGCGAGTACATGAAGCAGTATATTGAGAATCCCGAAATTGCGGCGGTGGTGGGCGCGCTTGGAACCTATATCACCGCACTGTTTGGCATCTCGATCATCAACTCGGTTATTATCCGTTACGTTAAAACCGGCGCGGAAGTGGGGCTGCTCGATAATCTGCTGGGGCTTTCCTTTGGTGCCGCGCGCGGTGCCTTTATTGTGTCGCTCGGGTTTCTGATTCTCACCTTTGTGATGGATGAGGATAATTATCCCGAGTGGCTCACGGAAGCAAAAACGCTGGAATACGCCGAGTTTGGCGCGGCCATGCTTGCCAAAGCCGCTCCCGAATATGTGAAAGAGCTTTCCACCATGAAGGATAAAGCGCAGGAAACCGCAGAAGAACGCATGAAACAGAAAATGGAAGAAGAAGCACAAAAAGCCAAAGACGCGACCGATGGCGGAGCGGGCTATAATTTCGATCAACGGATGCAGCTTGATCGTTTGTTTGAGCTCAATAAAGGAGAAACCGAAACATTGGAGCGCCCGCAGCCATGATGCCACGCCATGCCGACGATGATCATCTGCGCGAAGAATGTGGGGTATTTGGTATCGTCGGGCATGATGACGCGGCGGCACACACGGCGCTTGGGTTACATGCGCTGCAGCACCGTGGGCAGGAGGCCGCCGGTATTGTCAGTCTCGACAAGGACGCATTCCGCACCCACCACGCACTCGGGCTGGTAAGCGATAATTTCAATTCGGCGTCCGTCATCGGCAAGCTCACCGGCAATGTGGCCATCGGGCATGTGCGCTATTCCACCACCGGCGAGACTTTGTTGCGTAACGCCCAACCCCTGTTTGCAGAACTGAATTTCGGCGGGCTGGCGATTGCCCATAACGGCAACCTCACCAACGCCATGGGATTGCGCAAACAACTGATCGAGCGCGGCTGCCTGTTTCAGGCGACGTCCGATACGGAGGTGATTATTCACCTCATGGCACTCAGCCGTTGTAACAGCATCGAGGAGCGGCTGGTCGATGCACTCAAACAGGTAGAAGGTGCGTACTCGCTCGTGATTCTCACGAAAGAAGGCATGATGGGCATCCGCGATCCGCTCGGCATTCGCCCGCTGGCATTGGGTAAGCTCGGGGACGCGTGGATTCTCGCTTCCGAATCCTGCGCGTTCGATATTATCGGCGCCGAGTTTGTGCGCGAAGTGGAACCAGGCGAACTGGTCACCATCACCACGAAAGGCATACGTTCGAGCAAACCTCTGGCACCCGCCAAAAAACGCTTCTGCGTGTTTGAGTATATTTATTTCGCCCGCCCCGACAGCGTGATTGAAGGTAAGAGCGTGTATGATTCACGCAAATATATCGGTGCGGAACTCGCGCGCGAATTTCCGGTTTCAGCCGACGTGGTGGTGCCGGTGCCTGATTCCGGTGTGCCCGCTGCCATGGGCTATGCCACAGCCTCCGGCATTCCATTTGAACTCGGGATCATCCGCAATCACTATGTGGGGCGCACCTTCATCGAACCCACGGATCAGGTGCGCAATCTCGGCGTCAAACTCAAACATAACGGCAACCTGTCGGTGCTCAAAGGCAAGCGCGTGATTTTGGTGGATGACTCGATCGTGCGCGGCACCACGTCCAAAAAGATCGTGCATATGGTGCGCGAAGCCGGCGCGAAGGAAGTGCATATGCGCATCGCCTCGCCGCCCACCACCCATTCCTGCTATTACGGTGTGGATACACCCGAGCGCGAC
This sequence comes from uncultured Rickettsiales bacterium, assembly GCA_964520155.1. GTDB lineage: Bacteria > Pseudomonadota > Alphaproteobacteria > Rickettsiales > JABCZZ01 > CAZFOM01. The sequence continues at coordinate 38,571 of CAZFOM010000003.1, read as the reverse complement.
AAACTTCTTGCCGCCAAGCATTCGGTGGAAGAAATGGGAAAACTGATTGGCGCGGACTCGCTCGCCTTCATCTCGATTGATGGGCTATACCGCGCGATGGGGGAAAAAGGCCGCGATTCCAAATCGCCGCAATACTGCGATGCCTGCTTTACCGGAGATTATGCCGTTGCACTGACCGACAAGCTCGAAGGTACGGTGCATGTGAAAAAGCAGAGCGCCTGAGCTATCACGCGCTTCTTCCTTCGCCTGGTGCTTGCGGGAGTTTTTTGGGCTTGATGCCAACCTCGTCTGTTAAAAAAGTGACTAACGTTGGCAGAAAGTCACGGTGTATCAAATAATGACCCGTTCCATACTTCGTTAAACGAATGGGGATATCCAGCTCAAATTTTTTTCCATTCATGCCGAACTTTGCTTTGAAATGTCCCTCATTGTTTTTTAATTGCTCCCGTCCTTCAGGTGTTTTCAACAACTCTATTTTTGCATCATGAAGTGATACAGGAATAATCCTTACTTTAGTACAATCTAATCCGGTTATATTTGCTATTTGAGGTGCACTTAACCATTCTTTATTTCCACCTTCGTCTTGTGTTTGCTGAGTAAGTCTCTTTATAAACTTACCCTGTTCTTGGGGTTTTTTACCTGCATTTTTTTGAGTGTCTGAAGCGTGCGCAATTTCTAACAATTTGGGTTCTAACGATTTATCCATATAAAAGCAGGTTTGTGCCACTTTATCAAATCCGAACCACATAAGCTCTACAGGCAATGCAACACCTTTCACTGGTAATTCTGGCGCATCTGTTGCTCGCTTGAGGTAGGATTCTCTGACAAGGCGTTCGGCATCACCAAGTGTACTATTACTCAAACGTGGAACAACGTTTTCCTGCTGCCGACTTTTCTTATTTATTTCCCGCACGAGTTGTTCATTCTCCACATACAAATATCTTTCGGAATAACCAGCTTTGGTCACACGAGAGATTTGTATGGGGGGGGTATTGGGATTATTCAGATAGTCCTCCAAAGCGAGAATAACCTGATACCGTTGTGTGCTTACATTTAGCGTGCTTGCAAAAAGAGTACGAGTAGTCTCATCAAGGCGTATATTTTGTAGGAATGATTTCAAATCATTGATAGCATACCGCGTTAAGACTAGATCAAAGCGGCTAGAGTGCTTGCTGATAAGCACCAAATCATTAGTATCTAATGCAATTTTTCCAATTGATAGCGTTTTTTGATCCGCTGGTGCATTCAAATGCTTTAACAATATCAGATCATATACCAACTTAACCAATTGTGCGTTGAACCGAGTCTTATCAACCTCCCTAGGAACACGATAAAACGCATTCAACTTTGGATCGCCTTCATTCAAAATCCGTTTAGACATGCGAATTTTACTTTCGATTCGTTATCGTGTACTAGCCGATATAGCCATGGGATCTACGACCTGTCATTATAATATATAATCGTTAACCATTTCTGAATGCAGGAAATTCCAAAGAAAATAGCCCTTATCACCGGCTCCTCACGCGGCATTGGCGCCGCCGTGGCAAAGCGCTTTGCCAGTGAAGGGATACATGTGATTCTGACCGGACGTACGGTGGGGGCGCTCGAAGAAGTAGATGATGTGATTCGCACGAATGGTGGTTCCGCCTCACTCGTGCCTTTAGATTTACGCGATTACGCGCGACTCGATGCACTCGCTGCTGAACTCTATCAGCGTTACGGAAGGCTCGATGTGTTGGTGGGTAATGCCGCCGTATTGGGGGATCTGACCCCGATCACCCATGCGTCCGATGCGATGTGGCAGGAGGTGATGGATGTGAATGTGACCGCGAATTTCCGCCTGATCCGCGCCATGGATCCGCTGCTTAAGCGATCTGCTGCGGGACGAGCGATGTTTGTCACGTCCGGCGTGACGCAGCGCGAGGTGCCAAAATCCTACTGGGGCGCTTACGCGGTGAGCAAAGCTGCCCTCGAAACACTGGTTCTCACCTACGCAGCAGAATGCGCGTCAACCTCGGTTCGAGTGAATCTGATAGATCCTGGCGTGGTGCGAACCACGATGCGCGCCAAGGCCATGCCCGGGGAAGACCCGATGACGTTACCACGCGCCGAATCCATCACCGATGCGTTTGTGATGCTGGCCAGTACCGAATGCACGCAGCACGGACAGCGCGTCAGCGTTTGATATTCTGTCGCAGTGTGGTATTGCTGTAAAAAAAATCAGGGAGTCGCACATGACACAAGCAACCAACAGCCAAATCGCCATGTGGCGCGCCGCCATTGCACTGGCGTGGTCGGATCATCAGTTGGACGCAGGCGAAAAAGAATGCCTGACGCAGTTCTTTGATCGTAATGTGCGGCTTTCGACAGAGCAGAAAGCGTTGCTCAAACAGGATATTCTTACACCCTGTTCGTTCGATGATGCGTGGAACCAGATCACCGAGAAACAGGATCGCGCACAGTTGATAGATATTTTGCCTACGCTGTTTCATGCCGACGGCAATTACTCAGATGCCGAGAAAGCCAAATACGAAAAGATACTGTCCGATCACCTCGCCACGCTCGATGTAAGCACCGCAACCGAAATTGCCAGAATGGCAGAAGAACACCGCGCTCGCCGCGCCAAGGAAGAACAAGAAAAACTGAAAAGCATGAGCAGAGCAGCCAGACTCGTTTATCTGCTCGAAGAGAAGTGGCTGTAATATCCGAAGTACTATAGTCGCTTCTTTGCGAATGCTCTGCCGGAGGCAGATTTTAGGTATTTTTCGAATTCAAAAGCCTGCTTTTCATCTGAGAATGCAACGTATGTCTTTAGCTGCCAAGGCGCATATTTTGAGGTATGAGGCACCTCTTTTGCGTTATGTCTTTCCAAACGCATTTTCACATTATCGGTTATGCCGGTGTAATAGTGATCAGGAAAAGTGATGCTTCTAAGGCGCTGTTGTTATATTATTTATTCGATTGCGACGAAAGGATTTTTGGATGACTAAAGACATAAAATGGGAGCAGCGATGCAGGGACATCGGTCGAGCATTTTATGTCTTTAGGGGAAAAAAATCATCCGTCCCTTCGGGTTGCGTTTTGGCGCACATCCGCTGCGTTACAGCCCTTGCGGGTATGAGTAACTACCCGACGCAGGCTGTGCCTAGCGGGCTGTACCGCCAAAACAGCAACGCAATGAACAAATAATATGACAACAGTGCCTAGGATATAGACATACTTCATATGTTGAACCTGTCCGGCTTCGCGCGTTGCGCTACGCCGCGACAGCCTCCGCTTAGCTGCTCGTTTTCGTCTCGACAATGGCTTGCCGAGCCGAAGCTCGCAGAGCGTAGGCTGGTGGGCCCGGGATGAGTTGAACATCCGACCTCACGCTTATCAGGCGTGCGCTCTAACCACCTGAGCTACGAGCCCATCTTGTGTGACACCAGACCAAAGTCATTGATTGATATGACGATATTGGTGTTCGTCCACAAAGGAGTGCTGCGTTATATAGAAGCACCATGAAATGTCAAACCTAAATACACCCGAATTCACAAAAGTGGCACTTGCGAAGCGGGGCAGAATCCGTATTCTCTTTAGAAAGACACTAAACTAGACGAAAATACATACGTTACACCATGTTAGACCAGACTATACGGGCTCGAAGGACGCAAAAACGCAACACCGTCCAAAAGCGCATTATCAAAGCGGTTTTACAGAATGCAGGCCGCCCGATTAGCCCTCAAGAAATCCTCGATGATGCAAAAAAAACCGTGCCCTCGCTTGGCATGGCAACCGTGTACCGCGAGCTGCGACGTTTGCAGGATGAGCGCGAGATCAAGCAGGTGGATATTCCCGGAGATCCTCCGCGTTTTAGTGCCGTGCGCACCGATTCGAGTGGTCATCATCATTTCAAATGCCGGACGTGCAATCGTGTGTACACCATCCCTATTCCGTTTGAGGATATCGCCACACGCGTGCCATCGCAGTTCAGGCATGAATCGCATCACGTCATTATATTCGGCACTTGTATTGATGGCTGCGCTTCGGCTACTTCCCAGCAATCAGCGTGAATAGCAGCGGCACCGAGAGCAGCACTCCGCAGATGAACGGCACAAACACCCAGAAATACTCTCCGCGCAAAAATGCCATGAGGTTATCTGACAGGTAATGCGTGGAGGGACGATCAGGCAGATAAAGAATGCGCACTGTATCTTGTTCCTCAAGCGATCGCATCATCAGGGGTATTGGAGTTTTACCGCTCATCTGCTCAACGCCCTCGCGCGTGACAAACCGGTAGCGAAAATAAGGAATACGACGGTGAAATATCATGCCGCCGACGATGTGTTTTTCCACTTTCTCGGTAATCACGCCCTGCACTACCTGACCTTCATTGAGCAAGCGACGGAAGCGGCGGTAGCGTGTCCATTGCGCAAGCCACCACACCATCACGAACGAAAGAATCAGCACCAGGGGAAAGAGCAGCCCAGACACGGGTCAATACTCTACGCTAAGCATTTTCAGCCGTCACACGATTGCGGCCATTTTTCTTCGAGCGATAGAGCGCTTCATCGGCGCGCGCGATAAGAGAAGCACAGGAATCCGTTTCGGGGCGCATTCGTGCCACACCGATGGACACTGTGATCGAGCCGATGGTCGCGCCGGTATCCTTGCGTTTAAGATCGCTAGACGCGATGGATTTTCGCAGCGCCTCCGCCACCACCATTGCGCCTTGAAACGGGGTGAGCGGTAAGATCACGGCAAACTCCTCACCGCCATAGCGCGCCACCAGATCCTTACCGCGAACAGAATCCATAAGCGACTTGGCGACAGTCTTGAGAACCTCATCCCCGATCAGATGCCCGAATTTGTCGTTGAAGCCTTTGAAGTGATCGATGTCCACCATCAGCAAACACAAATCGCTTTTATTCTGACTTGCAAGTTTGACCTGCTCATCCAGAAACTCATCAAACGTGCGGCGGTTTGCAACCCCTGTAAGCGCATCGTGACGCGATTCGCGCGCTGCTTTATCAAGATCTTTTCTCAGCACCTCGATTTCTTTCGAGGATTCCTTGAGTTTAACTTCCATGCGTGTGCCGCTGTCGCGAATAGAACGCGCGCGGTTGATCAGCTCGCGCACAATCTCCTGCATCGGTTGCTGCGGCAGTGTTTCGGACATTTTCTTGACGTTTTCATCAATAACCTTGTTGTACTGATTCGTTTCGCTGCTGAAACCGGAAATAATCTCGAGCACATGCGCAAGGAGCGTTTGAGCGGTCGCGGTGGTCTCCTCCACCAGTTTACGCTCGTGCATGGTGGCGATATATTTATTGTACAGGTGCAGGTTGATATCTGAGGTAAAATGCAACCCCTGTTCGATCATGCGGTCAACCTCTTTGACCAGATCCTTGTTGTGAGCGCCTACATAGTGGTACCATAATGCGTAGTTCTGCGGGGTCGGCTCCACCTGATGCTGCACCATCAGCGGGAACGCCAGACGCGCAAGCTGCGTGGATTTCTGAAACGATTCCTGAGATTTTTCCTGAGACGTTTTTACTTGCGGTAACATGCGAATATACTGTGCTTTCTACTTTTCCTAGTGCATCTTATCACGAACTCAACCATTTTTAACGGGATAATTTATTATTATCAACTTTCCACAATAATCATTAACCAATCTATTAACGATTGCTTTACGAAGCCAATTTTGTATCATCGGAGGAATAATAAAGACAGTATTTCGATCAAATAATTATAAAAACTGTCGTAACCAGAACCAGTGGACGGGCATTATGCAAAAGAAAATATCGCGATCGGCGAACTCCGGCGTTCAGGGTGTATCGCCCGAAGTCATAAGCAATGACAATCACCTTCCTCCCACGGCTGAAAAGCCAACCACAAGCAAGCCCGCAATCATGCCCAAAGTGCTCGCATCGCCCAAGAAATCCGCACCACAGGTCAGCTTTGGCAAGAAAAAAGCGGGTGCGGGTTTGCCTCCCGTGGCGGAACGCGCGGTGAGTGAGCCGATTCTTACGAGCTCGCCAGCCCTGGAATCTTTGACGCAAAACGCTGCTTCTGAACCCGAAGCACTTGATCCAGTAAAAATTCCTGCCACCAAACCATCGCCGGTTTTTTTTGATGTGAAGTTTGCGTTGAGCCTTGTGGCAATTGTCGTTTGCGTCAATGTGCTGCTAGCAATGCTGGTCAAGACCGATGCGACGCCGTCTTCTCCTGTGATTGCTGCCGCGCCAGTCTCTGTGCAGACAAGCGAACCATTGGCGCAACGCGTTTCTGGCGACACCGCATCCGGTTCGATCGTACATAATCAGGATCCGCTGGATTTATTGTCTCCCTCTGCCGGTAGCGGCATCGTCGCGGTTACGGGGCCTTCCCAAACCACCACTGCTCCTTCTGCCACGCCCTCAACCCCTGCGCCTGCCCCTCTACCTGAAGCGAAGCCGCTTGAGCTTGGTGTCACCGCAGTGGATACCGACACGCGTAAGCCTCCGCGTGACCTGATGAGTATTATTGGCCAATACTAACGTTCGTACTCTCATTGTAAGGATATTGTATGCTGTTTCCCCGCACTCTGATTGCAGGTCTGTTTGTCGCTTCGTTTTTGGGCGTATCCAGCCCTGTGCTTGCCGATCCGCTTGGCATGGTCACCGGCCCCAAAACCGGAACCTATATCGCCATGGGACGCGATATCGCTGAGATCGCCAAGCCCTTCAAGCTCGAGGTAGATGTGAAAGATTCCAGCGGCTCGATCGAGAATATCAAGCGCATCACCAGCGGTGAAAAAGCAAGTATCGGCATCGTGCAGTCGGATGTGCTCGGCTTTTTAAGCCGTTCGGAAAACCCCGAATCCATGAAAATTGCCGAGAAAATGCGCATGATCTTTCCGCTGCACAATGAGGAGATCCATGTGCTCGCGCGTAAAGAAATCGCCTCTTTCGCCGATCTCACTGGCAAGCGCGTTATCGTTGGCACCGAAGGCAGCGGTAACATGCTGACCTCGGTGAACCTGTTTTCTCTGATGGGCGTGGTGCCGGATAAAATGTTCAAGGTCGAACCCACTAAAGGCATTGTCGCCGTGCTCAATAATGAGGCCGATGCGATTATATTCGTGGGCGGCAAACCGGTACGCATGTTCAAGAACATGGAAGAACTCGCGAGCATCAAGGAAGGCCCCGATGCGGGTAAGCTCGAGCAGGTACATTTCCTGCCGCTCAATGACCCCAGGCTGCTCAAGGAATATGCAACATCTTCGCTGACGACTGCCGATTATGCGTTCATCAAGAACCCGGTGCCTACCATCGCTGTTACCGCGATCCTGATGGCATATGATTTCAGTCCGCAGGATAATAAATACCGCAAGAATCAATGCGAAAACATCACCGAACTGTCGCGCATTGTACGCGGAGGACTCGTCGATCTTCAGACCAAAGGCCACCCGAAATGGCGTGAGGTGAATCTTAATGCGCCGGTCGGTTTCTGGGAAAAAGACCGTTGCGCATGGTCAGAAGCCGCGTTGCAACCGCTGGTGAAGCAGGTGTCGCTCGAAAAAGATCTGCTGAACGTCGTTCGCCGCAGTGCATTGCAACAGCAGCAACCCGCTCCGGCCGCACCCGCAGTCGCCCCAAGCGTTGCTACTCCGGCCACTGCCTTACCAGCACCTGCCAGATAATCGCAGAAAGTTTTAGTATTTGTCATGCTTTGGCTTGACCAAAGCATCCAGTTTTTGGGCAACATTACTGGTTGCCAGCTTTCGCTGGCATGACAGAAATCGTTAGATGTAGTCATTTGACTTAAGAATGTTACATGCGTCATCCCGCCGTAGGGCGGGATCCACGTATTGCATCAAATTCTGACTATTTTGATAGGCGTGGATACCGGCCTGCGCCGGTATGACAGCAAAAAACCGTTAACAATAACTGAGGCATTCTTAAGTCAAGTGACTATACTAACCCAAATGCCCCAGGCGTTTGGTTTTGGTATCCATATAGGATTGGTTGTGCGCGTTGGATGGAAGTGTGAGCGGTTCGCGCCCTGCCACCTCGATACCGTTTCGCGTCAGGCCTTCCACTTTGCGCGGGTTATTGGTGAGCAAGGTGACGCGCGAATACCCGATTTTTCGTAACATCGCCGCCGCGACCGTAAAATTGCGCTCATCGGGATCAAAGCCCAGCATGATGTTCGCATCCACGGTGTCGTGGCCTTTGTCCTGCAGCGCGTACGCACGGATCTTGTTGGCAATGCCTATGCCACGCCCTTCCTGATTGAGATAGAGCAACACCCCTCCGCCGCGCTCAGCGATCCGGTGGATCGCCTCGTGCAGTTGCTCGCCGCAGTCGCAGCGCAGGCTGCCCAAGATGTCACCGGTTACACACGAGGAGTGGATCCGCACCAGCGGCGTGGCATCGGGTGTACCCACCCGAATCATCAGATGTTCCACGCGCGTAAAGGGGGAACGAAACACGGAGATAGACGCATCTTCTGCATCCTTAAGCGGTAGCTTCGATTGGCTGGTGATATGAAATTCCTGCCGTGTGTGCTGCAGGTAACATTCCATATCCGCTTGCGCCACCGATTGCAGAGGCACCGGAAACGCAGGTAACGCCGTCGGCAGATTCCACACCAGCGAAAACGGCAATAGCGCCGCCTGCTTGATCAGTTCAATCGCCAGACCATCGGTCGTGCGGGATGGAAGAATCTCGGTGGCGGATGGTTGCTCGATCCACTGCATCACCTGATGGGTGATCGTGTATGCATTTGCCGCAGTAGGAAGTGCGAGCCGCGTAGCAGACGTCGTAACGGAGTGCCTGAGGTGCCGCGCAAACGCAGGGGTGATGATGAGTGCGGGATGAGCGCCAGTTGCCTGATGCGCAAGTGTGAGCACGTGATCACTCAGCATCTCCGGTGTGGCAATCAGGCATACTTCCGTCCCGTTCGTAAGACGCACCGGCAGGCCGGAACGCAAATCAAAAATCGCGCGCTCCACCGCAATAATTGCGGGTGAAAATTGGGAATCCTCGTCTATGATGGGCCGCATGATGGCCATGTCAACACCGTCCTTGGAATTGCATCGTGAGCCGCGGATTGTCGCTGCCGGCACAGACGCATGGGTCATGGACGCGCTGTGCGAGCATCTGCCGCAGGTGGCAAGGATCACTACACGAGCCGACTGGATCGCGCAATGCCTTGAACAGGTGCCAGATCTGATCCTGTGGGATGACTCGCTCGATTCAGGCTGGGGGCAGGAGGTTACGCTTCCTGAGCCCGAACCGCAGGTTATCCTGCTCAAACATATAGACAAACCCCCATCCCCCCAAATCAAGACACCGTTGCTTGTTGTGGCGAAGCCGGTCAAAATTGGTGCTTTACGCACCAGTCTCGAGCAATGGCGTGCCGAATTCCGTGAACGCTCGCCCGTGCAGATTACCCCGACCGTATGGCTTGATCGTTTTCATTCTGTGCTCGTGAATTCTGGGGTGGCTATTCGTATTCCACTTACGCACAAAGAATTGAAAATTATGGAGTTTCTGTTTTCTTCCTCCGGTCAGCGCGTGCCCAGAACCCAGTTACAGAAAGCCGTGTGGGGCTACGATGAGGAGCTTAACACCCATACGCTCGAAACCCACATCTACCGGCTCCGGCAGCGGCTTAAGGAGCTGGGGTCGGATCGTCTTTCCATCGAAACGGATGGGGATGGATATCGGCTGCAAATTACAGTATAACCGTGCGGATGAGGGTTCTTATGAAACGATTTCACATGATCGCCGCCGGCATTGCTCTATCCCTGTGCGCTGCTTCTGCCGCACACGCGCAGACCTTGCTTGCGACCCATCAGCATTGGGCGGTGATGGAGCATCGCAGCACCGAAGACGGGGATTTATGCTATATCGGCAGTAAGCCCATTGATTCACAGGGCAACTTTGAAAAACGCGATGAGCCGCTGATTCTTGTCACTTCCCGCAGTGAATATGTAGATGAGGTTAGCGTGACTTCCGGTTATCGCTATAAGCAGGATGCGGTTTCGGTGTCGATCGATGGCCGTGATTTTACAATGTTTACCGAAGATGAAACCGCATGGGCGCCTGATACCAAGCAGGATCAGCAGATGATCGAAGCCATGAAAAAAGGCGATGAACTGGTGTTATACGGCACCTCCCGCAAAGGCACGGAATCGCGGGATATATTTTCGCTCAAAGGATTCAGCAAAGCCTACCGCGAGATGAAGGCGCGCTGCAAATAATCGCGTATGGAACTTATCCCAGGCATTGAAATCAAGCAGCCCGAGGTCGCGTCCCTGCCCATGCGCGAAGGCAAGCGCAACCTCATCGGGCTGGATAAACACGAATTGAAACAACTCGTGGTCGAACACGGATTCGAGCCGTTTCGCTCAAAGCAGCTCTGGCACTGGATCTATCATCGCGGCGAAACCGATTTCGAGCGCATGTCCACTATCACCAAGGATCAGCGCAAAAAACTCGCAGACGCATTTGTGGTGGAGCGTCCACGCATTGACCGCCACCAGAAATCCTTTGATGGTACGCAGAAATGGCTACTGGAATTCGAGGATGGCAACAAAGTCGAGGCCGTCCATATTCCCGAAACCGATCGCGGCGCATTGTGCGTGTCTTCGCAGGTTGGCTGCACCCTCACCTGCTCGTTCTGCCATACCGGTACGATGAAACTGGTGCGCAACCTGCAGGCCGGTGAAATTATCTCGCAAGTGATGGTCGCGCGTGACGGGTTGGGTGAATGGCCGGTTTCTAGCAGCAGCCGGTCAGGAGACCGGCACAGCCCTGAGCGCGCTTCATTGCACGAGCAGGAGGCGAGTGCAGGAAGCACACCATTACTCTCCAACATCGTCATGATGGGTATGGGTGAGCCGCTCTTTAACTATGAGCATGTTGCCAAGGCGCTCACTATCATTATGGATGGTGAGGGAATTTCGATCTCGAAGCGCAAAATCACGCTTTCGACCTCAGGCGTAGTGCCGATGATCGAACGCTGTGGAAAAGAACTGGGCGTAAATCTCGCGATCTCGCTACATGCCGTGTGTGACGATCTTCGCAACGAACTGGTGCCGCTTAACAAAAAATATCCAATCAAGGAACTGCTCGATGCCTGTCGCAATTACCCGGGTGTTTCCAATGCACGGCGCATCACGTTTGAATATGTGATGCTCAAGGGGGTGAATGATTCCGATGCGGACGCCTATGCACTCTGCAAACTACTCAAAGGCATTCATGCCAAGGTGAATCTGATTCCTTTTAACCCGTGGCCTGGTTCCAAATACGAATGCTCTTCCAATAACCGCATTCGTGCCTTTGGTGAGATATTAAATGAACACGGTTATTCTTCCCCCGTGCGAACGCCCCGAGGCCGCGACATCTTGGCTGCCTGCGGTCAGCTGAAATCCGATAGTGAACGCAAAAAAGGTGAGAAGGTGAAGCTGAGTTAACCCCTGTCGGCACTTTGCCCGACTCCTGAGAGCCGCTGATAGGATAACCCGACCACGTCCTCGATATGCTGATTGTGCTCCTTGATAAGGGCGTGTAGCCCTTTGCGATACAGCGAAATGGTCTCCTTCAGCTCTTTCTGGAGGGGATCTTCTGCTTGGGGTGCTCCGGTTGCCTGTTCCTCAGGTTTAGGCATCTTGCTTTCGGCAATACGTTTTTGAATATCTGCAAGTTTCTTATTAAACTCTTCGGTTAGGTTTTCAAAATTGATGGGTTTATTCGGATCATCCTCTTCCGTCTTTGGCTGGTTAGCCATCTGCAAACGCCGGTTTGGTTCCTGACGCATCATGTTTTTCGCATCGTAGATGGCGCGGCTAAGGATATTTCTTAATCCAATCACAGAATTCGCTCTATAGCCATTATCCGGTTTTATGATGTTGCCATCCGGTTTGGCGATCGCGATCTCGCTGATCGTCGGATTGCCCACCTTATCTAAAAGCGGTAGCTTTCGATTCAACGGCAATTGGTCTTTAAGTATAATAGTGGGGGTTTTGCTATTAGGAACGCCGTTTTTTTCTTTGATAAATTTCAATTCAATATCGGCAGGGTTGTCTTTATTTTCCTGCACGATCACATGATCGAATGCGGCGAGCATCTTATAATCCAGTATCAGCGTGTTATAAGGTGCCGCAATTGCATTATCAATCATGTCCACTTTTTCGATGGTTTTTTTGCCGAAATTTTCATTCATGATGAAAATGTCGTTTCGGTTTTCGCCTGGCTTGATGGTCTGATCCTGCCCTGTAGAAAGCACGAATATATTTCGCTCATTACCGCCTTCTAACACTTCTTGTCTGGGTGCCTTGATCCAATCCGGTGTGGGTGGCGTATTTTCATCTTTGCCTTCTTTGAGAGTTGGATAATCTGCCGAAATAATCGGATCACCTGTTTGATTTACGACCTCATTATGTTCGTTATAGGTTCGTACTCCGGCAAGCGCAGCCAAACCGCCTGCAGCTCTTACTCCCCACTTTAAGAACCCTCTTCGTGTCGGTTTTTTCTCTTCTGCCATAACTGCCTCATTTGGATAAGTTGGCACCATCCTATCAATGAACTGTTACAGAAATGTGAAGATTTCAGCCCTTCCCACATAAAAAAAGGCCGGACAGAGCCGGCCTTTTTCATTATACAATACAGCAACTTAATTGCTGGTTCCGGTAAGTTGCTGCGGCGCTTCGGCAGTGTTTTCGTTTGCTGCCTGTGCTGCGAGCTGTGCTTCGATCACCTTGTCGCGTTCGGAAGCGATCTTCTTCACGCGGGCGACAGAGGCACCCGTACCGGCCGGTATGAGGCGACCGACGATGACGTTTTCTTTCAGTCCCACCAAGCCATCCACCTTGCCATTGACAGCGGCTTCGGTAAGGACGCGGGTGGTTTCCTGGAAGGAGGCCGCCGAGATGAAGGAACGAGTCTGCAGCGACGCCTTGGTGATACCCTGCAACACGGGTACGCAAGTCGCGGGCTTATAACCCTCGGCAATGGTCTTGGCGTTGACGAGTTCGTATTCATCACGATCCACCTGCTCGCCCGAAAGGAACGTCGTTTCACCCGGATTCAGGATCTCGACTTTCTGGAGCATCTGGCGCACGATCACTTCGATGTGCTTATCGTTGATGCCCACACCCTGCAGACGGTACACCTGCTGCACTTCGTTCACCATGTAGTTGGCAAGTGCTTCCACACCCATGACGCGCAGAATATCGTGCGGCACGGGGTTACCATCCATCAGCAGATCACCTTTCTGGACGAAGTCGCCTTCGGTCACGGTGATGAGCTTGCCTTTTGGAATGAGATATTCCACCGGCTCGATGGATGCATCTTTCGGACGCACGATCAAGCGGCGTTTGTTTTTATAGTCTTTGCCGAACTCGATGACGCCCTCGACATCCGAAATGATCGCGTGATCTTTCGGTTTGCGGGCTTCAAACAGTTCCGCCACGCGCGGCAGACCGCCAGTGATGTCGCGAGTCTTGGTGGATTCACGCGGAATACGCGCAAGAATATCACCGGCATGGACTTCCTGATTGTCCTGCACCGAGAGAATCGCATTCACCGGCAGGAAATACCGTGCTTCCAAACCCGATGCGAGCGTAATGATCTCACCGGCCTTGTCACGCAGCGCCACACGCGGTTTCAGATCCGCGCCGCGCGTCTGCTGACGCCAGTCCATGACCACTTTGTTGGAAATACCGGTCGCTTCGTCGGTCACTTCACGCAACGATACGCCTTCGACGAGATCGCGGTAATGCGCGATACCCGAACGCTCGGTGATGATCGGAATCGTATACGGATCCCACTCGGCGAGCTTCATGCCTTTTTTCACAGGCTTGCCCTCCTCGACCAGCACGCGCGATCCGTACGGGATCTTGAAGCGGGCTTTTTCGCGGTTGTTTTCATCGCGCAGCACGAGTTCGCAGGTGCGGGACATCACCACCTGACGGCCTTGTGAATCTTTCACCACGTTCTTGTTCGAAAGACTCAAGGTCGAATCGTGCGTGGCTTCCACCGAGGAGGTTTCTGCCGAACGCTGCGCCGCACCACCGATGTGGAACGTACGCATGGTGAGCTGGGTTCCAGGTTCGCCGATGGACTGCGCGGCGATCACACCGACCGCTTCGCCCACGTTGACCGGCGTTCCGCGTGCAAGGTCGCGGCCATAGCATTTGCCGCACACGCCAATTTCGCTTTCGCAGGTGAGCACCGAGCGCACCATCACCGCTTCGATACCGGCGATGTCGATTTTTTCGACGATCACTTCGTCGATCAATTGCCCCGCGGCCACGATCAGCTCGTCGCTGACCGGATGGAATACGTCTTTAGCAGACGTGCGGCCGACGATCTTATCGCGCAGAGGGACGACAATCTCACCGCCTTCGATCACTGCTTTCATGACAATGCCTTTGGCAGTGCCGCAATCCTCTTCGACCACAATGCAATCCTGCGACACATCCACCAAGCGGCGGGTCAGATATCCGGAGTTTGCGGTCTTAAGTGCGGTATCGGCAAGCCCTTTGCGCGCGCCGTGCGAGGAGTTGAAGTATTCCAGCACGGTAAGGCCTTCCTTGAAGTTCGAGATGATCGGCGTTTCGATGATCTCACCGTTTGGCTTGGCCATCAGTCCGCGCATCCCCGCAAGCTGCTTGATCTGCGCTGCCGAACCACGCGCACCCGAATGCGCCATCATGTAGATGGAGTTGGTCTGGCGGGCGCGTTTCTTATCCTTTTTGTCCTGACCGGAAATGGTTTTCATCAAATCATCGGCCACTTTCTCGGTGCAGTGCGACCAGGCGTCGATCACCTTGTTGTAGCGCTCACCGTTGGTGATCAGACCGTCGGAGTATTGCTGTTCAAACTGCTTTACCTCACCAAGCGTCGCATTAATATGCGACTCTTTGGAGGTCGGGATCAGCATGTCGTCCTTGCCGAAGGAAATACCGGCGAGACACGCGTGTTTGAAGCCCAGTCCCATGATGCGATCCGCGAAAATCACAGCCTCTTTCTGGCCACAGTGACGATAGACCTGATCAATCATGTTCGAGACGTCTTTCTTGGTCTGCACACGGTTGACGATCGTAAATGGCAGATTACGGTTTTTCGGCAACAACTCGCCCATGAGCATACGACCCGGCGTGGTATCGATCACCTGCGTATTCACCTGACCGGTTTCATCCATAATCTGGAAGCGGACTTTGACTTTGCTATGCAGCGTCACAATCTTGTTGTCGAGCGCGTGCTGCACTTCGGCCATATCGGCAAAAGCCATGCCTTCGCCTGGCTCGCCGTCCGATTCCATGGAGAGGTAATACAGACCCAACACGATATCCTGACTCGGCACGATGATTGGTTTGCCGTTGGACGGCGAAAGGATGTTGTTCGTCGACATCATCAGCACACGCGCTTCGAGCTGCGACTCGATAGAGAGCGGGACGTGCACTGCCATCTGGTCACCGTCGAAGTCGGCGTTGAATGCCGTACAGACCAGCGGGTGCAACTGAATGGCTTTGCCCTCAATCAGCATCGGCTCAAACGCCTGAATGCCAAGACGGTGCAGCGTCGGTGCGCGGTTTAACATTACCGGATGTTCGCGCACCACTTCGGCCAGGATATCCCACACTTCGGGACGCTCGGACTCGACCATGCGCTTAGCGGCTTTGAGGGTGGTCGAGATGCCGTACAGTTCGAGTTTGGCATAGATGAACGGCTTGAACAGTTCGAGCGCCATTTTCTTGGGCAACCCGCACTGATGCAGTTTCAGTTCCGGCCCCACCACGATCACCGAACGGCCAGAATAGTCCACGCGTTTTCCAAGCAGGTTCTGGCGGAAACGACCTTGTTTGCCTTTGAGCATGTCGGAAAGCGATTTCAGCGGACGCTTGTTCGCACCTACAATGACGCGACCACGGCGACCATTGTCAAACAGCGCATCGACTGCTTCCTGCAGCATACGTTTTTCATTACGCACGATGATATCAGGGGCACGCAGTTCGAGCAGTCGCTTCAAACGATTGTTACGGTTGATGACGCGACGATAGAGATCGTTGAGATCGGAGGTCGCAAAACGGCCACCATCGAGCGGCACAAGCGGACGCAGTTCTGGCGGAATCACGGGAACAATGTCCATGATCATCCATTCCGGCTTATTGTTGGATTCGAGGAATGCTTCGACGAGCTTCAGGCGCTTCACCAGTTTTTTACGCTTGGCCTCGCTTGTCGCTTCAGAAAGCTCGGTACGCATGGTGGCTTTTTCTTTTGCCAGATCCACGCCTTTGAGCATTTCCTTAATCGCCTCGGCACCAATTTTCGCGGTGAAGGTACCTTCACCGTATTTGTCCATCGCGTCGTAATACGCATCTTCCGACAGGATTTCGCCTTTTTTATACGGCGTCATGCCAGGATCCGTGACCATGTAGCTTTCAAAATAGAGCACCTTCTCGAGATCCTTGAGCGTCATATCGAGCAGCAGACCGATCCGGCTCGGCAGGGACTTCATGAACCAGATATGCGCAACCGGTGCGGCTAGCTCGATGTGACCCATACGCTCGCGGCGCACTTTGGAAGTGGTGACTTCCACACCGCATTTTTCGCAGATGATACCGCGATATTTCATGCGTTTATATTTGCCGCACAGACACTCGTAATCCTTGATCGGGCCAAAGATACGCGCGCAGAACAAACCGTCACGCTCCGGCTTGAAGGTGCGGTAGTTGATGGTCTCGGGCTTTTTCACTTCGCCGAACGACCAGGAGCGGATCTTCTCCGGACTTGCGATCGAAATGCGGATTTCGTCGAACTGCTTTCCCGCAGCTAGCTGACCAAATACATTAACTAATTCATTCATGTGTTTCTCCCGAGACCTTGAAATTCTGTTCTAACTTCATCCAACAATTTTGCGTTCACTCTTAACTCGATATTTCCTTCAATCGTTCTAGTACGCACCACACTTCCCGACTTGGCCTTACTCTCTAAAAAACTTAGAACTGCATTAACAAATTCGGTATCATCAGTAGTCCGGTTCGGCAAATACGCGATCCGAGTAATTTCGTAATGCGCTGAGCCGTTGGAAGGCCGTTCCATCCCACTAGCACGCCAGTTCGCTTCTTTTGCAATAAACTCTCTGACGCGTATATCGATTGCAGAGGGCGTACGCATCGAACCTTATACCTCATGTTCCGCCAGTTCGACATTCAAGCCCAGCGAACGCAGCTCTTTCACCATGACGTGGAAGGACTCCGGAATGCCAGATTCGAACGAGTGATCGCCGCGCACGATGGATTCGTATACTTTCGAGCGCCCCGCCACGTCGTCGGATTTGACGGTGAGAAGCTCCTGAAGTGTATACGCCGCACCGTAGGCTTGCAGTGCCCAGCACTCCATCTCCCCGAAGCGCTGTCCACCGAACTGGCTCTTACCGCCGAGCGGCTGTTGCGTAACGAGTGAGTATGGCCCGATTGAGCGCGCGTGGATTTTGTCATCCACCAGGTGGTGCAGCTTCAGCATATAGATGTAACCGACCGTGGTCTTGCGCTCGAATGGCTCGCCAGAACGTCCATCATAGAGCTGCACCTGACCGGAAGTGTCACATCCGGCTTTAGAAAGCCAGTGATTGATGTCTTCTTCTTTGGCACCGTCAAACACCGGCGTGGCAAACGGAATGCCACGCTTGAGATTATGCGCGAGTTCCAGGACTTCGTCTTCTTTGAGCGCCTTGATCTGTTTCTGGTTATACTCATCCTCGTACATTTCGGAGAGTTTCTCGCGAATTTCCTTAGCGGCCTGTTTGGAGTGTGCCTGTTCGAGCATCACCCCGATCTGGCGGCCAAGATTGGCGGACGCCCAGCCCAGGTGGGTTTCGAGAATCTGTCCGACATTCATACGCGAAGGCACGCCCAGCGGGTTGAGCACAATCTCGACCGGAGTGCCATCTTCCAGATGCGGCATGTCTTCCACCGGCACAATGCGGGAAATCACGCCTTTGTTACCGTGGCGTCCGGCCATTTTGTCACCAGGCTGGAGCTTGCGCTTCACCGCCACGAAGACTTTGACCATTTTGAGCACGCCTGGGGGCAGATCGTCGCCAGACTGCACCTTGGCCACTTTTTCGTCGAACTTCTTGTTAAGTGCGGAGATCGTCTGATCGAGCTGCTTTTTTAGCTTCTCGATCTCTTTCATGGTTTTTTCTTCCGCCACGGCATATTGCCACCACTGGCCACGCGGGGTGGCATCCAGAATATCCGGCGTGAGGTCGATTTTGGTTTTCTGGTTTTTCGGTGCAGCGGTAATTTTCTTGCCTTCAATCATTTCACGCAGACGGCCATAAATGAAGCGTTCGATAATCGCACGTTCATCGTCACGGTCTTTGGCGAGCCGGTCGATCTCGGCGCGCTCAATCGCAAGTGCGCGCTCGTCTTTTTCGATGCCACGACGTGAGAAAATACGCACACCCACGATCGTGCCCTGCGTGCCAGGAGGCAGGCGCAAGCTCGAATCGCGCACGTCATGCGCTTTTTCGCCGAAGATCGCGCGGAGCAGTTTTTCTTCTGGCGTCATCGGGGATTCGGATTTCGGTGTCACTTTACCCACCAGAATATCGCCGGCTTTGACTTCCGCACCGATATGCACCACGCCAATTTCGTCGAGGTGTTTGAGGGCTTCCTCACCGACATTGGGGATATCGCGGGTGATTTCCTCGGAACCGAGTTTGGTATCACGCGACATCACCTCAAATTCCTCGATATGGATCGAGGTGAATACATCGTCCTGCACCAGACGCTCGGAGATCAGGATCGAGTCCTCAAAATTGTACCCGTTCCACGGCATGAACGCGACAAGCACGTTCTGTCCGAGTGCGAGTTCGCCCAGTTCGGTGGACGGGCCGTCCGCAATCACATCTCCGGCTTCGAGCTTATCGCCCACACTCACCAGAGGCTTCTGCGTAATGCAGGTGGACTGGTTCGAGCGCACATATTTGAGGAGGTTATAAATATCTACGCCGGGCGTGCCGTCTTTATCTTCTTCGGTGGAGCGAATCACAATACGCGCCGCATCCACCTGATCCACCACGCCGGAGCGGCGGGCGCGGATCGCAGCACCGGAGTCAATCGCCACCACATCTTCCATACCCGTGCCTACCAGCGGCGCTTCGGTGCGGATCAGCGGCACGGCCTGACGCTGCATGTTTGATCCCATGAGCGCGCGGTTCGCATCGTCGTTTTCCAGAAACGGAATCATCGAAGCCGCCACTGACACCAGCTGTTTGGGCGCCACGTCCACATAGTCGATCTGATCAGGAGTGGCCATCACGAAGTCGCCGGCCTTGCGGCAGGAGATCAGCTCATCCACGAACTTGTTGTTTTTATCGGTCACAGCGTTTGCCTGTGCGATGGTGTATTTGCCTTCTTCCATCGCCGACAGGTAGGTCACATCGTCCTGCACCTTGCCATTTACGACTTTGCGGTACGGGGTTTCAATGAAACCATACTTATTAACGCGTGCGTAGGTTGCCATCGAATTGATCAGACCGATATTCGGCCCTTCGGGCGTTTCGATCGGGCAGATACGTCCGTAATGGGTCGGGTGCACGTCGCGCACTTCAAAGCCTGCGCGCTCGCGGGTGAGACCGCCTGGCCCCAATGCCGAAAGACGGCGTTTGTGGGTGATTTCGGACAGCGGATTCGTCTGATCCATGAACTGCGAGAGCTGCGAGGAACCGAAGAACTCGCGGATTGCAGCAGCCACCGGCTTGGCGTTCACCAGATCATGCGGCATGACCGTGTCAATATCCACTGAGGACATACGTTCGGCAATCGAGCGCTCCATGCGCAGCAACCCGATGCGGAACTGATTTTCCATCAGCTCGCCGACGGAACGGACGCGGCGGTTTCCGAGATGGTCAATATCGTCAATCTCGCCGATGCCATCTTTCAGCTGCACGAGCGTTTTAAGCGTGGCGAGAATATCCTCTTTCGTGAGCGTGCCCAGATCTTCCGAGTGATTGAGGTTCAGGCGCGAGTTCATTTTCACGCGACCCACCGCCGACAGATCATAACGCTCCAGATCAAAGAAGAGTGATTTGAAGAGAGCCTCAGCGGCTTCCAGCGTCGTCGGTTCGCCCGGGCGCATGACCTTATAAATATCGATCAGCGCTTCTTCGCGAGTGGTGTTTTTATCGGCCACCAGCGTGTTACGGATGTAGGGGCCAACATTCACGTTATCAATGTCGAGAATCGGGATCTCTTTAATCCCGCCTTCATCGAGCATTTTGATTTTCTGGTTCGTGAGCTCATCGCACGCTTCGATATAGATCTCACCGGTATTTTCGTTGATCAGGTCGGCAGCAAAGAATTTACCGATCAACTGCTCGTTTTCGACCACAATCTCTTTCAGTCCGTCTTCGACCATTTTCTTGAGCA
>CAZFOM010000003.1:1586-18142 GCA_964520155.1 uncultured Rickettsiales bacterium | reverse complement strand
TATTATAGCCAAAGCTCGCGCCACGCTCGGTGAGAATGACATTCGGGTTTCCGGCATAATCCATTTTATCAACCACGTTCTTCATGTCCCACGGTGCAAGGAACTGGCCTTTTTTGATATTCACCACTTTGCCGGTTTTCGCATCCACGAGATCGTGGGTGAGTTTCATGCCCTTCCAGCTTTCGGGATTGAACTTCACCGTCCAGCCGTTTTTACTGCGCTTGTAATTCACCACATTATAGAAGTGGCCGAGAATCTCCTCTGTCGGCATTCCGAGAGCGCGCAGCAGCGTTGTGGAAGGCAGTTTGCGCTTGCGATCGATACGGCAATGCACAATGTCCTTGGCATCAAATTCAAAGTCAAGCCAGGAGCCGCGATAGGGGATCACGCGGGCATTGAACAGGATCTTGCCAGAGCTGTGCGACTTGCCTTTATCGTGATCAAAGAACACACCAGGCGAACGGTGCATCTGCGAGACAATCACGCGCTCAGTGCCGTTGATGATGAAGGTACCGTTATCGGTCATGAGCGGAATGTCGCCCATATAGACATCCTGCTCCTTGATGTCCTTAATCTCACGCGCACCGGATTCCTCATCCACGATCCACACGATCAGGCGCAATGTCACGCGCAGGGGTGCGGCATAGTTGATGCCACGTTGACGGCATTCTTCCACGTCGTATTTCGGTTCATCGAAATGGTAGCGCACGAATTCGAGCGTCGAGGTGTCGGAGAAATCCTTGATCGGGAACACCGACTTGAACACGGTCTGCAAACCGTAATCTTTCTTTTTGTCGGCGGCGACGAAACGCTGCAGGAACTGTTCGTACGAATTTTTCTGAACTTCAATCAGATTCGGCAGCGATGTGATCGTCTGAATTCTGCCAAAACTTTTACGGATACGTTTGCGTTGTGTGTACGACAGGCGAGTTGCAGCATGGGCCATGGTTCTCTCTCTTCCTCTTCACAAAAACTCCGCAGGGTGCGGGGCTTCTTAAATCACCGGTTCTATCTCACGATAGGGTCTTGGTAGGGTAGTGCGCGTGTATCGCATTCGCTCATCGCGCGAAAACGACACGACCGGAGCCTGCAAGCGCAGGACTCCGGTAGCATGTACGAAATCAGTGGCAATTACTTGATTTCAACGGTCGCGCCAACAGCAGCCAGTTTTTCTTTCATTTTCGCTGCATCGTCTTTGGAGACACCTTCCTTCACAGGCTTCGGTGCACCTTCGACGAGGTCTTTGGCTTCTTTCAGACCGAGACCGGTCAGTTCACGAACCACTTTGATCACTTCGATTTTCTTCTCACCGGCATTGGCGAGAATCACGTTGAACTCGGTTTTTTCTTCCGCCGGAGCAGCGCCAGCAGCAGCGCCAGCAGCCGCAACAGCGACCGGTGCAGCAGCAGATACGCCCCATTTCTCTTCCAGCATTTTGGAGAGTTCAGCGGCTTCGATCACGGTCAGAGCCGACAGTTGATCGACGATTTGAGCAAGATTAGCAGACATTGTGTTACCCCTTCAAAAAAATGACATTCAAAAAAATTAGTGACTTCAATTCATTCCTTCACGTTTGACTCATTTCATCCCGAAATCCGGCGCGGCATCCATTCGCGCGGTTCTCGGAACGAATTGGTTACGCCGCCTTGCGAGCATGCGCTCCGATGACGCGCGCCACCTGACCGGCAGGTGCCTGAAGCACTCCAGCGATACGGGTTGCAGGCGTCTGAATGAGCGCGATGATCTTCGCGCGCAGCTCATCCAGCGAAGGCAGTTTGGAGAGTGTGTCAACGCCTTTGGCGTCAAGCAGGTTATCTCCAAATACGCCGCCCAGCAGGACGAGTTTCTCGTTCAGTTTGGCAATATCAACCAACACTTTCGCAATCGCCACCGGATCGTTTGAATAGGCGATCATGGTGGGGCCTTTCAGCAATGAAGCACTTTTTTCAAACGGTGTGCCGGCAAGGGCACGTTCCGCTAGCGTGTTTTTGATCACCTTAATGTTCGCACCGGATTTGCGCACTTTCACACGCAGATCATAGGTTGCGCCCGCATCAAGGCCTTTGTTGTGCGCGACCAGCACCACGGAGGCTTTTTTCACGCCTTCGTTCAGGTCGGCGACCAGTTCTTCTTTTTTGGCACGGAATGCATTCATGGTTCATCCCCTCCTTACGCAGCCTGTTTTTCCGCAGACGCGAGCGCGCTTGCGATCTCGATTTTCACCCCGCGCCCCATCGTGGAAGACAGCGTGATTTTTCGTAGATAGTTACCCTTGGACGAAGCAGGCTTCGCCTTATTCACCGCGTCCACAAAGGCGCGGATATTCTGAGCAATCGCGGCTTCCGAGAAGCTCGCCTTGCCTACACCAGCATGGATGATCGCATCTTTCGAGACACGGAATTCCACCTGACCGGCCTTGGCGATTTTCACCGCATCGGCTACGTTTGGCGTCACGGTGCCCAGTTTGGGGTTCGGCATCAGGCCACGCGGCCCTAGCACCTTTCCGAGTTTACCGACCACTGCCATCATGTCGGGGGCAGCAATCACGCGGTCGAAACCGGTTTCGCCTTTGAGCACTTTTTCTGCCAGATCATCGGCACCGACGAGATCCGCACCGGCTTTCTGGGCTTCCACCGCTTTTTCGCCTTTGGCAAATACGGCAACGCGGATGGTTTTACCAATCCCGTTGGGCATCGCCACCATACCGCGCACCTGCTGGTCGGACTGCTTGGGATCTACCCCAAGATTGATTGCAATATCAAGGGTTTCATCGAACTTTGCTTTCGCATTCGATTTCACAAATTTCACTGCTTCCTCAAGCGTATGCAGCTTGGGACGATCGTAGACCTGATCCACCAGATACAGGCGCTTGCCTTGTGCGGGGGCTTTCTTTTTGGCACCACCCGATGCCTTGTCTTCTTTCTTTTTTGCCATACTTCTTTCTCCTGGGTTGACCGATATGCCTTTGTTCAAAGCAGGGATCGGGACACAGTGTTGACGAAAAGGATGTTGCGGGTGTTATGCCGCTTTATCCTCGATGACCTTCAGACCCATGGAGGTCGCAGAACCCTTGATCATACGGGCAGCTGCTTCCACATCATGCGCATTCAGATCCTTCATTTTCTTCTCCGCGATTTCGCGAATCTGCTTCATGGTCACGGTACCCACCGGATCGCCTTTACCCGTGGTGCCAGACCCCTTCTCGATCTTCGCCGCTTTCTTCAAGAAGAAGGACACCGGCGAGAGTTTGGTGATGAACGAGAAGGTACGATCCTGATACGCCGTGATGATCACAGGGATCGGGGCACCAGGCTCTTCTTTTTGCGTGGCGGCATTAAACGCCTTGCAGAATTCCATGATGTTGAGACCGCGCTGACCGAGCGCTGGGCCTACGGGTGGAGAGGGGTTGGCTTTGCCCGCCGGAATCTCCAGCTTGATATATCCAGCAATTTTCTTTGCCATAGTGGATCCTTAAATATGATCTTTTATTTGATCTTTCGTGTGATCTGTTTTCGTGCGTTCACCGCACTTTTCTCAAAGAGGACGGGAGTTATAGTAGAACGCAATGAAGATGCAACGGAAATTTTCAAGAAAAATGCAAACGGGAAAGATCTATAAAAATCAATTTTTTAGCCTGTATATTTCGGCACGAAGTGTGTGCTTCGCGATCAGCCCGCTTTTTCCACCTGCGAATACTCGAGTTCGACTGGCGTGGAGCGCCCGAAAATCGAGACCGCCACTTTGAGTTTCCCGCGCTCATTATCCACTTCTTCGACGACGCCCACGAACGATTCAAACGGGCCATCGTTGACTTTGACCGTCTCGCCAATATCGAAAATGATGGCGGGCTTGGGATGGTCAATGCCGTCTTTCACCTGCTTGAAGATCCGCTCGGCTTCAGCTTCCGTGATCGGTTGCGGCTTTCCACCGCCGCCTAAGAATCCGGTTACTTTGTCGGTCGTCTTCACCAGATGGTGCGTGGCATCCGACATCTCCATCTTCACCAGCACATAGCCGGGAAAGAATTTACGCTCGGCGTTCACTTTCTTGCCGCGGCGCACTTCCACCACCTCTTCGGTCGGCACCACGATCTCTAAAAACTTATCCGTGAGGCCTTTCTGTGCGGCCTGCTCCTTAATGGCCTGCACGACTTTCTTCTCGTAACCCGAATACGCATGCACAATATACCAGCGCGCTGCCATCTTATCCTCCAAATCCCAAAATCATCTGAACCAGTGATGCAATAATCGTATCCACCACCAGAAAAAATACCGCCGCAATCAATACAAGCACCAGCACCACGCCCGAGGAAATCATTGTCTCACGGCGCGACGGCCAGGTAACCTTACCAGTCTCCTGACGCACCTCGCGGATAAACTGCGCGGGGTTAAACGCTTCTTTTTTTGTCGCATCTTCTTTGGTCGAACCGGCCGATTCTGCCATGGGTATTACCTAATCTGTAGGGGGAAGGTCGCCATATATACGGCAAAAAAATCATCTGCCAAGTGTTTTCTAGCCGAAATCTTCATCCGATCGTCATAATCGTTGCGAAGCGGTTGTGATAGACTTGGCGGTGAGGTATAAAGTGTCTCGTGAGGAGATGTTCTTTGCATTCTCAGTGGCGTATTCGATTTCTGGCATTTTTTCTGGCACTCGTGCTAGGCACGCAAAGCGTTGCCGCACCATCTTGCGTCGATTTATACCCACCCAGTGGTTCTTCCAGTTCAGGATCTGGATCTGGAAGCACAGCAGCGACACGATCCGCAGCAGGCGGAGGATCTTATGATTATGCGTATGGCGATGCACCGCCCGTGACCAGTTGCGTGCGATTTGCTCCCGATATTCGGGCGGCGGCACAACGTTACGGTATTGATCCGATGATTCTGGCGGCGATTGGAATGCAGGAAACGCGTCTTCAAAATATCGTGGGGGATGGCGGACATGGCCGTGGCGTGTTTCAGATTGATGACCGGTGGCACGGCCCGTGGATGGCAGCCAATAACGGCGGCATGACGCCTTCGAGCAACGCCATGAAAGCCGCAGAGATTCTAAGCAGTTTTCTGAGGCAATTCGGTGATATACGCAAAGCCATTACCGCGTATAATGCCGGAGGGGGCACAGCCGCGCGCGGCGGGTGCGGAACGATGCAAACCTGGCCAGATGGTCAGAGATTATGCTATGCAGATTCGGTGTTTCGTCATTTGCAGAATATGCGAAGCAGCGGTCAGGGTGTAGATTGCTAATATGAATACAGCAGAGAGAAAGATGGCACACATTGTAAAAATTGGGTTTTTCGCAGCGCTGTTTGCAGTGGTTGCCTTTTTGTCTGCGCCCAATTTCGCACAGAAGACCTCTTTCTTTCCTGAACCCCCCAAAGACGCAAAGCGCCTTTCTGCTGAAGGAATTTTGAACGATTACGGTATCGGCAACAGTTCCGGCACGCTCTATCTTCAGGACAGTAAAAGTGGCACGGAAGAAACATTTTATATCAGCTCTTCCATACAAATTGACGGCAAACCAGTAACATGTATTGCGCCACCAAAAGGCGATTTTTCTCCTAGCGCAGATCTGTGTTCCGACTGGCCTAAAAGCCTAGTTCTTGGCAAAACCAAGGTGCGCGTATCGTATTGGTTTCATGAGCCAGAAACATTCCAAGAGACCTATAGGGTCACCGATAGCCTGAATATCATCCCATAGTTGTAAGATCCGACAGCGTTGCATTAGAGAAACATCTCTCGTTAAAGTTGTACTGTGTTGATATAATACAACTCTTGCTATCGACTTTCACACTTCGTGCTGTTAGCGTTATCGCCGAATAAAAAAACTTACAGTACAAAACATTAAACAGTGAGAGGCTTAACGTGAACGCAGGTAGCGCGCACAAATCAGCTACTGGGTCTGCAACAGTCGATCTGGTATTACCCGAACAAATTACGATCGAAAATTCCGAAGCGCTTCATCATGCGCTTGGCGAAGTTGCATCGCGTTCGAATGGCAATGTATCTCTGGATGCATCGGCGGTTCGCATGATGACCACGTCCGGATTACAATTACTGGTTTCCCTCCGAAAAACACTTCAATCACAAGGACGGGGGTTGGAAATAGTTGGTCTGCATCCGTCATGTCTGGAACTGTTTGCCTCTGTAGGGCTTGAATCTCTCTTATCAATGGGGAAAGACGCATGAGTAAGAAAATACTGGCCGTGGATGATTCCAAAACCATG
The DNA here is from genome assembly GCA_964520155.1 of uncultured Rickettsiales bacterium. GTDB lineage: Bacteria > Pseudomonadota > Alphaproteobacteria > Rickettsiales > JABCZZ01 > CAZFOM01. The sequence continues at coordinate 11,919 of CAZFOM010000003.1, read as the reverse complement.
CGCGAAATGGTGCAGTTCACACTTAAAGACGCTGGCTATGACGTGCAGGAAGCTGAGGATGGACAGGCAGCACTCAAAGTAGTGGCAGGCACCAAATTCGATGGCGTGATCACCGATCTCAACATGCCGAACATGAACGGCTTTGAACTGATTCGGGCGCTGCGCGCCAATCCGAACTATAAATTCACTCCCATCCTGATGCTTACCACCGAGGGCGACGCCGCGAAGAAAGAAGAAGGTAAAGCCGCAGGGGCGACGGGCTGGATTGTAAAACCTTTCAATCCGGAAAAGCTCGTTGAAGTGGTCAAGAAAGTTTGCCCGTTATGAATGATCTGGAGCGGTTCAAGCAGACCTATATTACGGAGTGCTACGAGCTGCTCTCGGACATGGAAGCGCGTCTGCTCGATCTGGATCCGGAAACGGCCGATAAAGAAACGCTGAATGCAATTTTTCGCTGCGCCCACTCGATCAAAGGCGGATCGGGCGCTTTCGGCCTCGACTATATTATGGATTTCACGCATGTGCTGGAGGCACTGCTGGATGCGATGCGTGAGGACAAAATCAAACCGACCCGTGAAGCGGTGGATCTGCTACTACAGTCGGTGGATATTGTAAGCAAGATGGTGACCGCTGCCAAGGAAAATACCACCCCGCCGGAGGGGTTTGGCGGTGGCGTGATGAAGCAGCTTAAGCGTTTTGTTGAAGCAGGCGTGCCGGCCGAAACCACCAAACAAACGGCATATGGTTTGTTTGGGGATGACCATGCACCCGATACACAGCGCCTTTACCGAATTCATTTTGAACCCAAGCCGTCCCTGTTTGCGAGCGGCAATGAGCCGTTGCTGATTCTGCGGGAACTGAGCCGACTCGGCAAAACCATCATCCATTGCCACACGGATAAAGTGCCGCCACTTGATACACTGGATCCGACGCAATGCTATCTGCATTGGGACATCGAGCTTACCGCTTCGTGCGAGGAAAAAGCGATTCGCGAAGTCTTCGAATTTGTCGAGGATCATTGTGTGTTGCAGGTGGAAGCCACCGTGCAGTCCGTGGCAAAAACCGCCTCCGATGCGACTGGAACACAAACACCGCATCCCACCGCCAATGATAACGCGAAAGCCGCCGGCTCCTCGTCCACCAAACCCGCGCAGGGTTCTTCGATTCGGGTGGATCTCGAGAAGGTGGATCGCCTGGTGAATATGGTAGGCGAGCTGGTTATCACCGAAGCCATGCTGCGCGCGCAGACACGGGATTTTCCCGTGGAACAATTTGCCGGACTGATTCGTGGGATAGACGAGTTATCGCAGCATACGCGAGAATTGCAAGAAGCCGTGATGTCGGTGCGGATGCAGCCGGTGAAATCCATCTTCTCGCGGATGCCGCGCATCGTGCGCGACCTGTCCACGCAGCTAGGCAAGGAGATCCGGCTTGAGATGTCGGGCGAAAGCACCGAAGTGGATAAGACGGTGATCGAGCAGCTTTCGGATCCCCTCACCCATATGATCCGCAACTCGGTGGATCATGGTATCGAAACACCGGATATACGACTTAAAAACGGCAAGGATCCCGAAGGGATTATTCACCTGTCCGCCTATCATCGCGGCGGGCGCATCATCATCGAGGTCAGCGATGACGGCGCCGGTATCAGCCGCGAGCGAGTGCTCGCCAAGGCGCGTGAAAAACATCTGGTATCGCCCGAATCAAGCCTGAGCGATGAAGAAGTAGACAATCTGATTTTCGTAGCCGGTTTCTCGACTGCCGAAACGGTGACGAACGTATCGGGTCGCGGCGTGGGGATGGACGTGGTCAAACGCAATATCGAAGGCATGGGCGGCACGGTGCATCTGATCAATCGCCCGGGCAAAGGCTCGAGCTTCAGTGTCTCGCTGCCACTCACGCTTGCCATTCTGGACGGTATGATCGTGCGGGTGGGCAGCGAAACCTATATCGTGCCGATCGCGCATATCATTGAAACGCTGCGGCCTGCTTCAGGCGATGTGCGCAAAGTCGAAGGCCACAGCGATGTCATCAATGTGCGCGGCGAGTTTATTCCGGTCGTATATTTGTTTGAGATGTTCGGCATTCACAACGCACAGCACGATCCGAGCAAAGCGCTCATCGTACTCGTAGAAAGCGGCAAGGAAAAACTGGGGCTGGTGGTCGATGAACTGATCGGACAGCAGCAGGTGGTGATCAAAAGTCTGGAAGCCAATGCGGATCCCGTCAAAGGCATATCGGGTGCCACGATTCTGGGAGATGGCAGGGTATCTTTGATCCTTGAAATTAACGATCTGGCGCGCTTATCGCGCGATCACGCATCGCGTCCAAGCGAGACGGCACTGGCAGCATAACAGGAGGCAGGCATGAGTGAAACGCGACACGGCACAGAAGAAGCAGGACAGGGCAGCAACGGTGCAGCGCGTCAGTTTCTGACCTTCACGGTCGAACGTGAGGAATACGGCGTCGATATCATGACGGTGCGGGAAATCAAAGGATGGACGGAAACCACCCGCCTTCCGAACGCGCCGGATTTTTTGCGCGGTGTCATGAATCTGCGCGGCCTGATCATTCCCATCTTCGATCTGCGCAAACGCTTCAACATGGGACTGACGGAAGCCACGCCTAAGCATGTGATCATTATCCTTGCCGTCGGCGCACGCAATATCGGCATTCTGGTGGATACGGTATCGGACATTCTCGATGTCTCTTCCGATCAGATCAAACCACCGCCCACCACCTCGCTCGATACGCAGGTGGATGCCGATTATATCAACGGGCTGATCTCGCTCGAAAGCCGCATGGTCGTGCTGCTCAATGTCGAGCATTTATTTGACGAAAAACATATCGAAATCGCGGCCAAAACGTCCGCACAACAAACACAGCAGGAGGCACATCTATGACCCAAGACACCACCACCCCATCGATTCTGGCGCGCATCACACAGATGCCGCTCAAGTTCAGGCTGCCCCTGATCATCATCTTTTTCACCCTGATGACGGGTGGAATCGTGGGATATTACTCGCTCCATTCATTGACCGAAACCAGTAAAAAGAAGGTCTCGGCGATGATGATCGACAAAATGGAAACCAAGGACACCGCGCTTGAGGAGCTGTATGAAGAGATCGGTGAAGATTTGCGGGTGCTCGGAGAAAGCCCCTATATTATCGCCGCCGCACAGCAGTTTACTTCCAGTTTCGCGCAACTGGGCGCGGATGCCAAAACAGCACTTCAAGCAAGCTATATCACCGGCAACCCAAATCCAGCGGGCAAAAAAAATGCCCTGATGACGGCACAGGATGGCAGCGAGTACAGCGCGGTTCACGGCGAATATCACCCCTACATCAACACCTTCCTCACCGAGAAAGGCTATTACGATATCTTCATTGTCGATACGCAGGGTAATGTGGTGTACACCGTGTTCAAGGAAGCAGATTTCGCCACCAATCTGATCAACGGGGAATGGAAGGATACCGGACTCGCCCGTGTGTATAACGCAATCATGGCGCAGAAGGATGTCGAGGGAGTATCGTATGCAGACATCGAAGCATACGTGCCCAGCAATGGCGCGCCTGCCGGTTTCATGGGGCGCCCTCTCCAGAATGCCTCCGGTGAAGTCGTCGGCGCATTGATCTACCAGATGCCCATCACAAAAATCAATGAACTGTTTCAGGATACTGAAAGCCTGGGGGAGACCGGTCGCGTCTTGCTGGTAGGACAGGATTTTCTGGTGCGCAATCAGGTGCGCTTTGCCAAGGACGATACGGTTCTCAAGATGAAATATGAGACGGAAGAGGTGAAACGCGGACTCGCTCAGGAGGAGGGAGTAAATTTTGATACGCATCGTGAAGACGGTACCCGCATCATCACCGTATTTGAGGATTTCGCGTTTGGTAATGCGCGATATGCTTTAGTATTTGAAATTGACTACCATGAGGTGATGGCCGAGGTTTACAAGGCGCGTGATCGTTTCTTCCTTATCACCGCCGGTATCGTGGCGTTGATATCGTTCCTGAGTCTGCTGTTTGCCCGCAGCATCACTAACCCAATCAACACCATCAACAAAACCATGCGCAGCATTGCGGAAGGTGACAATGTTGAGGTGAAGTATACGCAAAACCTCGATGAAATCGGCGATATGGCGCGCACCGTGGAACTGGTGCGCAAGAACGTGGTGGAAGTCACCCGCCTGCGCCTTGCACTCCATAACGCGAGCGCCAACATGATGATCGCCGATGAAGATCTGAATATCGTCTACATGAATCCGGCGGTAATCAAGTTTCTGACCGATGCCGAAAAAGATATTCAGAAAAATCTTCCGCATTTCAATGTGGCAGGACTCATCGGCAAAAGCATCGACATATTCCATAAAAATCCATCGCATCAGCGCGGTATGCTTGGAAAATTGTCCAACACCTTCAAAACCTCGATTGTCGTCGGCGGCCGCAACTTCAATCTGGTGGCTAATCCGATCTTCGGCAAGAACGGGGAACGTTTGGGTTCCATGGTCGAGTGGGTGGACGGCATGGCCGAGGGCATTGTCGGCGCAGTCGATCGCACGCAAGCCATGATTGAGTTTGAGACGGATGGCACCATCGTCAAAGCGAATGAGAATTTCCTGAGAACCATGGGTTATACGCTCGATGAAATTCGCGGCAAGCATCACCGGATCTTCTGCACGCCAGAATTTGTGAATAGCCCTGAGTATAAACAACTTTGGGAAGGCCTCGCCCGCGGCGACGCGTCGCAAGGAGACATGAAGCGCATCACCAAAAGCGGTGCGGAGGTATGGATCAATGCGGCCTATAACCCGATCCGCGATCTCAACGGCAAGGTCATCAAGGTAGTCAAAATCGCCACCGACATCACCGCCTCCAAACTGTCCATCATGGAAAATGATCGCGGCATTGCGGAAACGGTCGAGGTATTGCAGGATTTCTCGGGCGGCAATCTCACCCGCAAGATCGAAGGAGACTATAAAGGTACCTTCCGCGAGATCAAATCGTCGCTCAACTCCACCATTGATCGCCTGAAAAACATGGTGCAGCAGATCGTGGAAACCGCGCGCTCGGTCAATTCCGCCGCCTCCGAAATTTCGGCAGGCAGCACTGATCTATCGCAGCGCACCGAGGAGCAGGCCTCCTCGCTCGAACAAACCGCTGCGTCCATGGAGCAAATCACCGGCACAGTGAAACAGAACTCCACCAACGCCACCAATGCCAACGAGCTTTCCAACAAAGCCAATCAGGTGGCAAGCGAAGGCGGCAAGGTGGTCGAGCAGGCCGTGGATGCGATGGGGCATATCGAAAAATCCTCGAAGAAAATCTCCGACATTATCGGGGTGATTGACGAGATCGCCTTCCAGACCAACCTGCTTGCGCTGAACGCTGCCGTCGAGGCGGCGCGCGCGGGCGATGCCGGCAAAGGCTTTGCGGTCGTCGCCTCCGAGGTGCGTTCGCTCGCCGGACGTTCAGCATCCGCTTCCAAGGAGATCAAGGCTCTCATCAGTGAAAGTGCCGTACAGGTATCAAGCGGCGCGCAGCTTGTGAACCAGGCGGGTGAAACGCTGCGTGGCATTGTCGCCTCCGTCAAGCAGGTTTCGGAGATCGTTTCCGAAATCGCCGCGGCCAGCGCAGAACAAGCCACCGGTATCGATGAAATCAATACCGCCATCACCCAGATGGATGAAGTCACGCAACAAAACGCAGCGCTGGTGGAACAAAACACCGCCGCCGCGCAGTCTTTGCTGCAACAGGCCAAAGAGCTTGAAAACCTGATGCGATTCTTCACCTTGAGCGAGGATGAGTCGGAAGAAGACTCCTCTGCGCACCATGACGGTGAACCTACACGTCCCGCAGCGGCGACTGCAAAACCGAAAGCCCCCGTCGCGAAAGCCAACGGTAAATCGCACCCGGGTAAGGCACCCGTCAAAGCGATGAAGGTGATAAAGACGGCAGGCGGTAAAACCCAGGAAGGTGGTTGGGAGGAATTTTAACCATCCGCGTGTTCTTGCGAAAGGCTTGCCACTATGAAAATTGCCGCGCAGGATCACGGAGATCGGGAGTTTGCCTTCGGCGAACGCGAGTTTCGTTTTCTGGTGAAACTCGTGGGTCAGCAGACCGGCATTGTGCTTGCCGATCACAAGCGGGATATGGTCTATTCCCGCTTAGCTCGGCGACTGCGCGCGCTTGAGATGAACGATTTTTCCGAGTACTGCAACCTGCTGCAAAGCGCGGACGGTGATGCAGAGATTGGCAATCTGGTCAATGCCATCACCACGAATCTCACCAGTTTCTTCCGCGAGTCGCATCACTTCGATCATCTGCGCGAGAAGGTGCTTGCGCCTCTGGATAAGCATCCGCCGGCTGAAAAACGTCTGCGTATCTGGTCGGCGGCCTGCTCTTCTGGTATGGAGCCTTATTCGATTGCGATGGTCATGAAACAATCGATGCCGACGCTTGCACATTGGGATGCGAAAATTCTTGCAACCGATATTGATACCAACATGTTGCAGACGGCGCAAAACGGCGAATACCGGCTGTCGGAGCTGGAAGATATTCCGGCTACTTACCGTGATGAGGTGGAACTACATAAAGCACAGGATCGCTTTCGGGTGCGGGACTCGCTCAAAAAATATATCGCGTTCAAACCGCTGAATCTGCTACAAAGCTGGCCGATGAAAGGCCCGTTTGACGTCATTTTCTGCCGCAACGTGGTGATCTATTTTGATAAACCGACACAGCAGGTCTTGTTTAACCGCATGGCCGATCTATTAAAACCAGACGGATGGCTGTATATCGGTCACTCGGAAAATCTATTCAAAGTGTCGGATCGATTCGAGCTGTCGGGTCGCACGATCTATCGACGGGTGAAATAATCATGGCAGTTTCTTCCACTCCTCTCTTCACCGAGCGCCGCAAAGAGCCGGACGACTATAATGTGAGCGAGTATTTCAAAGGCAGTAAGCGCGTGTACGACGCAAAAAGTGGTATGTATGTAGTCAAAATTTTTGCCGGTGACTGGTATGTCTCCACCAACAAGAAAGAGATGATGTCCACCATTTTGGGATCCTGCGTGTCCGCCTGCATAAGGGATACGGCACTCGGCATTGGCGGCATGAATCATTTTCTGCTGCCAGGCGATGAGCGTACGGATTCCACTCTGAGTGACGCCGCACGCTACGGCGTGTTTGCGATGGAAAGCCTGATCAATGGCATCATGAAAGCAGGCGGACGCAAAGATCGCCTTGAGATTAAAGTCTTTGGCGGTGGCAACGTGATCAACAATTCGGCGCGTATCGGATCGAAGAATGCGCAGTTCATTCGTCAGTTTCTCGGGCGCGAAGGATTCAAAATCGCCTCCGAAGATCTCGAAGGCGAATACCCGCGTCGCGTGCACTATTTTCCGGAAACCGGCAAAGTCATGCTCAAGAAATTACAGCGCAGCGAAGACCGCGTGGTGGTGGAAGTCGAAGCGAATTATACTCGCAGCATCGCTGCAAAACCGGTCGAAGGCGATATCGAACTATTTTGATGAAATGATGACCAAACCGATCCGCGTCCTGATTGTTGATGATTCCGCCCTGATCCGTCAGATGTTCAGGGAATTTCTTTCGGCTGAGCCGGATATCGAGGTGGTGGATACCGCGCACGACCCATATGACGCGCGCGAAAAAATCAAACTCCATAATCCCGATGTGCTGACGCTGGACATCGAAATGCCGAAAATGGACGGCTTGTCGTTTCTGGAAAAAATCATGAGCCTGCGTCCTATGCCCGTGATCATGGTATCCTCGCTCACCCAGAAGGGAGCAGATGAGACCATCCGCGCACTCGAGATCGGAGCTGTGGATTATCTGGGTAAGCCCGTGGTGGATCAGAACCGCGAAACCATCGGCAAAATGCGCGCGGAGCTGGTGGAAAAAGTGCGCCACGCCGCACAGGCAAAAGTCCGGCGTTCGACGGCTGCCGTTACCAGTGAAACCGGCGCGCAGATACTCTCCTATCACCCACCCACCAGTGGCAACAAAACCGTGATTGCCATCGGCGCCTCTACCGGAGGGGTCGAAGCCCTACGCGATATTTTTCTGAAACTGCCAGGAAATCTCCCTCCAATCGTCATCACGCAACATATGCCGGAACATTTCACCCGTTCATTTGCAGCGCGACTAGATACATTGTCACAGGTGGAAGTCAGCGAAGCCACTCACCATGCGCGTCTCAAATCCGGTCATGCGTATATCGCACCAGGCGGAATGACCCATTTGAAAATTGTCAAACTCGGCAACGATTATGTGTGCAAGTTGGAAGAAGGGGCACCCGTGTCGAGCCACCGCCCATCGGTGGATGTATTGTTTCACTCCGTAGCAGAAGCCGTCGGTGCGAATGCCATCGGCATTATCCTCACCGGTATGGGTAAAGACGGTGCCGAGGGATTAAAAGCGATGCGCGATGCAGGGGCGGTTACCATTGGACAAAATCAGGCAAGTTGTGTTGTATATGGAATGCCAAGAGCAGCGAACGCAATGGGTGCGGTGCAGACAGAATGTGCGCTGGATGACATACCGGCAACACTTCTTAGATATGCCGAAAAAATGTAGGGATAATAATATGGGACATTCTGTATTGCAGGTACTGCCGGAAGAACGCGAGCCTTCTCAGACGATGACTTCCACCGATTCCTCCCCTTCGCTTGAACGATTGTTACAGGATCTGGGGTTACTGTTTCAAGCTGGCGGAAGTGCGCTGGAGGTCTTACTTTCCGTCTTGCCAGATGCCGCAAGCACCGTGGAAACCGCCAGCACACAACTCACCAAGCAATTCCGGACTCTGGCCGATAGCACCCAGCAGCAGAGCGAAACGATTGGTGATCTTGTATCCACGGTCGGCGTAATTTCTTTGGATGGAAAGGCCATTCCCGTTACCGAATTTGTCGACTTGTTCAACAAGACGCTGGATGAATCCGTTTCCAAAATTCTCTTTGTTTCTCAAAAAGCATTGTCCATTATCTACAGTCTGGATGATGCGATTCGTAATCTGAAAGAAATCGAAGCGTTTTCCGAGAAAATCCAGACCATCACCAAGCACTCCAATCTGCTGGCACTCAATGCCCTGATCGAAGCGGCTCGAGCCGGTGAGGCAGGCAGAGGTTTCGGGGTGGTCGCAAGCGAAGTGAAAGCACTCTCTTCGGAGATTGCGGATCTGTCCGCCAGTATGCGCAATCGCACTGACATCATCATGCGCAGTATCCATGAAGGGTTTGCTGTGCTGAAGGAAGTAGCCACCACTGATATGAACCAGAATATCCTTGCCAAAGATCAACTGGAGCAGCTGATGCAAGGCCTCATGACACAAAGCGAAAAAACGATGGAGGTCATGCGCAAATCGGCACGCGATTCAAGCGATGCCTCACAATCCATACAATCCATGATTATGGGACTTCAGTTCCAGGATCGAAATTCGCAAATCACACACGACGCCATTACGCTGGTGAGAGAATGTTTGAATATGATGGATAGTATTCGCGCGCAGGTGCACCGGATGAGTGAAGAACAAGGTATACGAAGTCATCCGGAGTCGTTGCGGATTGTGGAATCTATTCTGAAACAAATCAAACTCGGGGATATCCGAACGAAATACTCGCAACTAGTGCATTTTCCTGCACCAGTAACTGGTAGCCCTGTATCCACCACCACAACAGCTGCTGACGATATCGAATTATTTTAGGTGTTACATATATGAATATCTCACTTCATCCCGCTTCTCCTAACCTGCAAATCACCCTGAATGGGCAGTTTACCTTCAACGATCATGGCGCCTTCCGTGAAGTGCTTCGTTATGTCGAGAACCCTGAATTCTCACAGTTTACGGTAGATCTCTCCTCCGTATCATTCGTAGATTCAGCCGCACTGGGCATGTTGTTGTTGGCGCGTGATATGGCTACCAAACATCAAAAAACCATATCCCTGAAAGGCGCGTCCGGACAGGTTAAAAAAACGCTCGATATTGCCAAATTTAACACTTTATTTACGATGATTTGAGAAATTTTGACATATTCTAAGTTCAAAGTTTCTGGATTCTATCTCTTTGCTGCATTTTCTACATAATTTTTTCTACAATTATAAACACTATATTCATCTGCATACGGATGAAAAGCATCTGTTTCATGCGTTCTGCCTGATTGTGATGGTGGTGCTGTGCGCTGTTGTATTTCTGACAAAGCGCTTCCTCGGTAAAACTATCGATATCGCCAAACTGTGCGTTTTCGGATTAGTTCTGATCGGAGGCGTATTTCTACTTCAGCATCTGATCACGGACATATTCGCGCTTGCCGT
>CAZFOM010000003.1:0-1566 GCA_964520155.1 uncultured Rickettsiales bacterium | reverse complement strand
ATCTCAAGAGGGCTTCAATGGTTTTCCGACACACCGGAAACACAAAAACCCTATTGGCATGGCGCACTGGTGGGCGGGATTATCCTGAGTGCCGTAGCTTTTTGCAGTGACTACCTCTATCACCGCATGGAACATGTGTTACTGGATACCACCCAGAAGCATTTGCTAGGTCTTGCACAAAGCGCGGCCAATATGACCGATGGCGATCTGCATCAGACACTCACACTGCCCAAGCAGAAAGATAGTGAGGCCTACCGACGCGTTCAGGAACCGTATCGCACCCTGCTTCATGCAAATCCAGAGATTGCTTTTATCTACACGGTGATCGAACGAAACGGAAAGTTTTATTTCATTACCGATACCAAGCAAACAGGCAGTGGTGAAGACGATACAGCAGAAATCATGGAACATTACGACGATATTTCCGAACACATGGTACGCGCCATCCGAAGCGAAAAGAGCGATGTTACTGATGAACCCTACACGGATAAATGGGGAACGTTCTTAAGTGCCTATGCTCCCATTTTCGATAGTAGCCGAAACTATATCGGGATAGTTGGCGTTGATATCCGTCTTGATGATTTTAAGCAAAAGCTAATCTCCATGAAGACGGGGTATATCTTGATTATACTCGTCGGATTAGCGAGTTCGATCTTAGCTGGTTGGATTGTCGCCCGACTGGAAAAAGAGCGCCTGAATGGGCAGCAGGCACTTCGCAGCAGTGAAGTGCGCTTCCGAAATATCGCTAACACCATGCCCTGCTTTCTATACATGTTTGGTCGCGATAATAGGGTAGACTTTATCAATCATACGTTTCGTAAGTTTCTAAACGTATCGTTGCAGGATATTCCAACACGTATGGATGAATATATTCACCCTGAAGATCGGATTTACTATCAGAATCGTCTGCAAGACGCAGTGACAGGTCAAAAACCCATTCAAGTCTGGTATCGACTCAAGCGACAGGATGGAGAATATCGCTGGATCTTGGATTCGTGCGTACCACGCTACGGTATAGATCAGACCCTTGAAGGGTACATCTGTACGGGTATGGATGTCACCGAACAGCGTCAGGCACTCGAGGCGATCCAGCAGGAGCGTCAGTTTGTGCGCTCGATATTGGATGCGATCCCCAATCCCATCTTCGTGACCGATGCAAACGAGCAATGGAAAAGCAGTAACCACGCGTTTGATACCATGACCGGCAACCAGAGGCAGCCCTATATCGATGCTTCGCTGGCGCATTATCATGCGCAGCAAAACCGTAACCATCACGCTATTACCAGAGATTCACTGCCTGATTCAGCGCGTACGACGTTCGAAGAAACAATCCAAACCGCTGCCGGAGAACACAAAGTGGTTGCGACCACTATTTCTCACTTACGACTGGCCAACCTGAGTGCCGGAATCGTTGGCGTCATTCATGACATTACTGAGCGCAAACGCTATGAGGAGGAATTGAAGGCACATCGCGATAACCTGCAACAGTTGGTAGATGAAAAAACCAAAGATGTCATGGCTCAGAAGGAGGCAGCTGAAAAAGCCAGTCAGGCAAAATCAGAATTT
>CAZFOM010000002.1:42394-51073 GCA_964520155.1 uncultured Rickettsiales bacterium | reverse complement strand
GGTCTTGACAACGCCGGGGGTAAATGAGTTGCCGGATGAGGTGCAAGCAGCACTATTTCGGGCGATGGCGAAGTATGATGATTTCACGGCGGATAATGATCCGCATGGCGAGCGGGATTTTGGCTGCATCACCATCGCCGGTGAGAAATTCTTCTGGAAGATTTCGTATTACGATGCCCGGATGGAATATGGCTCGGATGATCCGGCCAATCCGGAAATCACCACCCGCGTGCTCACCATCATGCGTGCGGATGAATACTAATTACGCATCAACCCCCTCGAATTTTGCACTTACCCCATCGAATTTGCGCATAAAATAGGCTTAGTGGATCGAATATGCTGCGCAGAGTTTCGAGCGACAACATCTCACCGTACACAGCAATACAAACCACTTCAGCCATTTCGTTTTTTTTTCATGACCCATTTCGTTTTTTGATTTGGGGTTTTCATTATTTCTCATAGGGATGCGCCGAAAAAAAACGAAACGAAATGCAACTTTGCCAGCTGGCGCTGGGCAAATCCCGCGCTCGCGGCGTACCCGTAGGATACCCCTTGGAAGGACCCGCTGCTATTGAGTGAGGGATCGATCTGGCCAGGGTGTGGTTTTATCCACAGATCTAGCTTGCTCTATTAATTCTTAGTTCTGGTTATGGTTTGGTTCTAGTTCTAGCTGATTCAGCACGTCACCAATATGTCGGCCTGATCCATGACCCCGACGCTTTGCCCCAGCGCTGGCCGCTCCATTCGCCGGGGCGGTCGCTTGATGAGATTTGAACTTTTCTGCGGTTTTTAGGCCACCAACTTTGCCATTTTCTGCATTCTTTTTGCTGATTTCACAGGCGCGTTTGTAATCTTTCTGAATGCGCTTCTGGCTGATGATGCCCAGATCGATGATGAGATAATCCGCAAGCCGTGGCTTAATTTTCTGCCAGCGTTTAATCGAGATCCTCAGCAGTCGTGCAATCTCTTTATCATTATCACGCAGGTGACCGCCTTTTATCCACATATGATCCATCAGCAGCCGATACGCGCCTTGCTCCTCCAGCGTCAGGTTGGCGGTGTCGGCAATGTGCGCGTCGGGATACCATTGCTGCATTGGGATTTTACTCATGAGTAAACCTCCCGTACGCGATCGGTGGCGAGTGATCACATGCTACTCGTGCACCAACATACCTGCATCTAGCGTTTCGCATTTTGCTCCTCCATCCACTGAAAGAAAGCCGCTTCATCGATTAGCACGCGACGACCGCACCGGCGGATGACTTTATCGAAGCCGTTATCAGCGGCAAAAAAGATCAGATGCCGCAATCCCCCTAATGGCGGCCATTGATGATGCTCGTTCCATTTGGTGACAGGGATAAGGCGGGTTTGCGGTTTGAGGGAATCGTGAGTGTCCATTGGTAATGCTCCGTAGTGTGTTGCGTAAATTCCGACGACATCGCCGGATACGGAGCAGGATATAGATCGACTGGATGTTGGCGATGCGGTCTAGATAGGCACTGCAACAGCGTAGGTCTTTACTGTTGCAGTGTACGCCTAGACCGTAACAGTGCTATGCGTTTTTCTTTTTGAACGGCGTCTTCTTTTCCTCTGCGGGGCGAGGATCAAGGTCTTTGATCCATTCACGCACCGTTCTGTCATCATACGGCTTTCTTTCACCAAATTGCTCCATCCAAGGGTGTTTAATAATCTGTTTGATTTGATAGCTTGGGTTCTGCGCCCAAAGAATTGCTGCGATTGCTCTGCACCGTTCACGAACCAGTTGGCTTCTGCGAGGCTGCACCTCCTTGACTTTGTGAATCTTGGCAAGGAAATTGTTGGCATGCATATCTGCCAGCTCCGATGCTTCCGGTATGAGAGGATAACAAAACTCCAGCAGATCCTCAGGTGAATCATACATCATCTTCATCAGCGAAAGCTGCATCAGTGCGTAAGGATTTGGTACGCGCTGACCATTCTTGAGAATAATATCATCCTTCTTTGGCTTTCTGCCCGGCCAATCTTTGCTCATATAGCCCCCTCAAACATTTTCTTATTCATTTTCTCCACCACGCCAGCGGTGTGGACTTCGCTGAGGTGCGAGTAACGTTTCACCATCGCCAGCGTTTTATGCCCCAGCACTTCGGCGATTTCGTTGGTGGATGCGCCGTTCATAGCGAGGTAGCTGGCGGCGGTGTGGCGCAAGTCATGGAAGCGGAAATCTTCGATCTTCGCTTTTTCCAGCACTGCCAGCCACGCGGCGCGGCTCTCCCACGGGCGGGTGGGGTTTTGCGGGGATGGGAACACCAGCGGGCTGACCTTGTTGCGGCCTTCATATTGCGCCTGCATCAGCTCCAGCGCGTGGTGGGCGAGCGGTAGCACGCGGCGCTCACCGTTCTTCGTGTCCTGTAGCACAATGGCTTTGCGCTTAAAATCCACATCCTTCCATTGCAGGTTGATCAGCTCGCCGTGGCGTGCGCCAGTGGAGAGCGCGAGCACCACCAGCGGGTAAATGAATTCGCTGTTGATCGCGGTACAGGCGGCAAGCAGGCGCGTGCGTTCGTCGTCACTCAAGAAGCGCACGCGGCCTCGCGGCTCGGGCAGTTTAGCGATTTTGGCCATGGGGTGTTCTTGCAGCCATTCCCATTCGTTCACCGCGACGCTGAATGCATGGCTGAGTGCGCCCATATAGCGGTTGGCGGTGCCAGCGCTGCGGCGCTCCACATTTTTGCCGGTGGCTATCAACTTATCGCGCTTTTCGATAATCAGAGTTTTGGTGACATCGGCGAGCGCATACGCGCCAAGTTCGCCTTTCCACCAATCCAGATACATTTCTACGGCGGAGGCGCGTTTGGCGTTGCGGGTTTTTTGGTAATCGAGGTATCGTTTGATGAGATCGGCGACGGTGTATTTTTTCGCCTGCGTGGTTTTGAAATAGCGGCCTTCGCGCATCGCCGTTTCGGTTTGTTGCGACCATTGGCGGGCATCCGTCTTGCGCTCGAACGTGGCCGACTGAGAGGGAAACCCACGAATACGAATCTTCACGCGGTAGCTGGTTTTGCCGTCAGGCGTTTGCCTCGTCTCGATGGTTGCCATGTGGTGCGCCTCTCATTCCGAAAGACTACAAAACATGGCGGTATTGTGCAACGCTCTAAATCATAAAAACGGATAGAGGGCTAGATAAGACTATTGCAAGCAATGGGTTGAAGCTGATAGCGCCGGTATGGGACAGCGCTATGGCTTCGTGCTATCTTTCTTCGGCACAAAGAGCATGAACTTGGCCAGCGGGAATTTGAAGATCACGATATACGTCACATGCATGCCCACAAAGAGTAGCATCAGGTTGGCGAATAATTCGTGTGATTCTTCCAGCGCTTCGGAAAGAAAGTCTTTGTTTTCTTTTTTCTCATCATCATCGGCATAGGCACTGGCAACAATTTCAGCATTTGCCAAACCAATGGATTTCCCTTTGTCGAGCGCGATGCCTGTGCCGGTGGCAACAATCAGGCTCAAAGCAATGCCCAGCATCAGGCTTTTGCTGATAGAAGGGTGAGTGAATGCGTTGTCGAATTTCAAGCCTTCAAATGAGGGATAAAAGCGCATCAGCCCAACCTGCCGTTCACCACTTAGTGCCCAGAGAAGGCGCAAGGCAATGACAATTGCAACGCCATAGCCAAGCCATGCATGGACAAGGCCAAGTTCACCTGTGAGGTAAGCCAATATCGCCAATACAGCGAGCGTCGCGTGGTAGATGCGTATGCGTTGCATGATGTTCATGGCGTCATCCTATCAGAATTACAGGCATCAGCATTGATGCGCGTCAATAATCAGCGATTCATATCCGTTTCGATGCGCTTGCCGAGGCTTAGGCGCAGCGCGTTGGCAATGGCCAGCACGTCGATAAATTCCTGAAACAACGCTGCTTGCACAGGGCTGATATAGCCAGCCGCTGCAAAGCCCATGCCGATGAGCGAGAGTGCCATACCGCCAATGGCGCTTTGCAGGGCGATCAGGCGCAGTCGCGTGCTGATATGCAGCAGCTCATCCACCTTTGCGAGAGAGTTTTCCATGATCACCACACCAGCTGCCTCAGCCGTAACACTGCTATGCTGGCCGAAGGCAATACCCACCGTGGCGGATGCCAGCGCAGGCGCATCATTGATGCCATCGCCCATAAACAGTGTCGGCGCTTTGGCGGTTTCCTCGCGTACAATCGTCACCTTCTGCTCAGGGCTTTGCGAGGCCAGCGTTTCTTTGATGCCCAGCAGTTCCGCAAGGTAGCTCACTTCCGATTCACGGTCGCCCGACACCAGCATGATTTTGTTGAACTGGTGCGAGGGCGCAAGGTGGCCGATGAAGGATTTGCCGTCCGAACGCGGCGCATCACGGAAGCGAAGCGTGGCGGCATATTTGCCATCCATCACAATGATACTCTCTAACCCCGCAGCGGTGGGTGGCAATGTCAATTCCGGTTGCAATTGCAAAAGCTTTTTGCGGCTGGTGACGGCAATTTCATGTCCTGCTACCATGCCCGTCAAACCCTGCCCAGGCTTTTCAGAAACGCTTGCCGCCTCGATCAGCACCAGCTTGGCTTTTTCAGCGGCCTGTATAATCGCACTGGCCAGCGGATGTTTGGAATAACGTTCAAGGCTGGCGGCGCGTCCTAGAATATCATCGGCGCTTAATCCTGCTGCAGGCAGAATCTCGGTGAGTTCTGGTTTGCCGTAAGTAAGCGTGCCGGTCTTATCAAAGATCGCTGTGCGGCAGGTGGGTAAACGCTCTAAAACGGTTGGGTCTTTGATGATGATGCCCAGCCGTGCCGCCATTGAAATCGCGCCAATGATGGTAATCGGTATAGCGATAATCAGGGGGCATGGGGTGGCAATTACGAGCACCGACAGGAACCGCAACGCATCACCTGTGACCAGCCACACGATACCAGACACAATCAGCGCGAATACAGCGAAAGCTCCGCCCAACTGATCGCCCAAGCGTCGCAGCTGCGGGCGCTTCTGTTCGGCCTCCTGCATCACCTCCATGATCTGCGCGTAGCGGGAGTCATGTGCGAGCTTTTCAGCGCGGATGGTGAGCACCGCTTCACCATTGATTGCGCCCGAGAGCACCGCCGCACCTGGGGCTTTAGAAACGCGATATGGTTCGCCTGTTAAATATGACTCGTCCATTGAGCCGTGGCCTTCCACTACCACACCATCGACCGGCGCGGTTTCGTGAGGGAACACCACAATCTCATCACCTATGGCAATATCAGCGAGTGCAATTTCTTCCACCTTCGCGCCATTTTTGCGGTGGGCTTTGGACGGCATCCGATCCGATAGCGCACGCAGCACCGAGGATGCCTTGCGCATCGCATATGCCTCTAGTGCCTGACCGCCCGAGAGCATGATGATAATGAGAATGGCAGCGAGATATTGATCCAGCAGTGCCGCCGCCACCAATTCAATCGCCCCCAGAAAATCTGCGCCAACGCTGCCTTTGAACAGCTTCATGATAATCTGAATTAGTAGAGGAATGCCGCCAATGATAATGACCGCTAGCAAGGGAACATCCGTCGCCGCAACGGTGTAAACCGCAGGCAAGCCAGCCGCTCTAAGTCCAAAATGCAGCGCGATGGAAAGCAGGCTCGCAGCCAGCAAGCCAATATGCCAGCGCGAGGCCAGTGGGAGAGATGTGCTTATTTTTTCTGAGTGGGTTGTGTTCATAGGGCACTATCATAGACCCTTATGCAGAAAATAGATTGCGATAGTTTATCGCTAGTTTTTGCAGTCATTTATTTTGAACTGTCCCAGAATTGTCCCATGGGGGTTTTTGGCATTCGAACTGGGTGGTGGCGGAAGCTGTGAGATTCGAACTCACGGAGGAGTTGCCCCCTCGGCAGTTTTCAAGACTGCTGCCTTAAACCACTCGGCCAAGCTTCCATATACCATTGCCTTTCGGCATTAAAAAATCACTCCAACCTACGACCGTTTTCAAGACTGCTGCCTTAAACCACTCGGCCACTCTTCCAGAAACGTTCGATTGAATCGCCTCATGTGCGGATCAATTTTGGGTGCGATGTGGAGCATATATGCATAGTTGAAGGATGTTTAGCAACATTTGGCGCGCGTTGTCTATGACGAATGAAAAAATAACTTTGTAAGTTCAGGCTATTAGATAGATGAAACAATAAATTCATATGCAGTTTTTGCGTGCATATGATAGATTTGTAGTCTGGATCTAATTTAAGAAACTGCCCTTTGTAGCCTAGGAGGCTTTCGTATGAAAATACTTTCCATGCTATTGCTATCGTCACTTTTGGTTTCCGGCGCAGCGTTTGCAGAACCGCAGGGTACGAGTCCCGATGCCGGTATCAGCCCTGTGACCAACGCACCGTATGGTGTGGATCCGGAAACGGGAAAAAAATGGGGGCCGTCTCATCAATGGACGGGGCCTGGTAGCGCGCCTGGACTATCCCCGCATCAGGTGAAATGCCCTGATGGCACATGGTCAACGGCAGTGGGGGCGTGTTATTCGAGCGAGGGACAGGGACAGGGACAAGCGGACAATCAGGATCCATTGCCGAGTACGGATCAGAATTTGAACGAGGCAATGCATCAGACAACCGATCAGATGGTGAGACAAAATAGCAGGGTTTCCGAGGAGTGTTTGGAAGTCATGAATCGTATGATTGATATCTGCAACAGAAACGTTCATACGCAGGAATGTTTCGATGCATCGCAACGCAAGCGACAGATTTGCGATGGTGTAATACCTCTTCCTGCCCAGCGTGAAGGAAGTGCTACGCCAACACACGCGGGCGTGCCCATGGAATTTCTTGGTCAGCCGGCACCTCAATCGACTCGCTACGAGGGGGCTGCCATGATGCCCGGCACAGATCGCGGACAGTATTTGGAAAATATGGTGAAACAGTATGAGTCTCAGGGTTCAACGCTGCAGCAGATCCACGATAGCTGGAAGAAGGCGTATGACGAGACACTCGAAACCTGTGGGGATGAGGTGTGTGACGAAGCGCTCAGCCTTCAAAGCGATCTGAAGTGGTTAGAGGGTTACATCAGAAGCCGTGGTGCAGCCCCCAACTGAGAATTCGATTTGTATTCATATATCAATGGGCTAATTGATAGTACTGATTCCTAATTAATCGCTTGCTTCGCACCGCCGATTGTTTTAGAAAGCCGACTCTACAGATCGTGTTTTTGATCAAGCATTTTCAAGCACTAAAATGCGAATGTTTCAGGCTAACTTCTAGCCTGTATTCGGTGACGCGGGGTGGCGTAAGTCCCCCGAAGCGGAAGCGAAGGGGGAAGCAGCCTGCCCTGTCGAGCGAAAGCGAGACGAAACGATAGAGCTGCCAGGCTGATGGTATCGGCCTGTATTCGGTGACGCGGGGTGGCGTAAGTCCCCCAAAGCCGTAGCATAGGGGGAAGCAGCCTGCCCTGTCGAGCGAAAGCGAGACGAAACGATAGAGCTGCCAGGCTGATAAAGGCCTGTATTCGGTGACGCGGGGTGGAGCAGCCTGGTAGCTCGTTAGGCTCATAACCTAAAGGTCGTCGGTTCAAATCCGGCCCCCGCAACCAACTTTCTCTGTAGTAGATGTAAGTTATTTTTGCGAAGTCGCATCACTCTGCTTCTCTGGCATAGCAGCAATGAACGCATCTAGTTCATTGCAGGTCTTTTCAATACGAACAAGAGTCGGATAATCATCCAGCGGGCAATGGAAGCGGCGGGCGTTATAGAGCTGCGGGATGAGGCAGGCATCGGCCATACTGACATGGTCGCCGACACTATATGTACCTGCCGATTCTTTCGCGAAGGCTTCGAGTGCGGTGAGGCCTTGGCGAATCCAATGTGCATACCATGCGAGTTTGGTCTCTTCAGATTGCTTCAGGGTTCCGGTAAGATATTTCAGCACGCGCTGGTTGTTGAGCGGATGGATGTCGGTAGCAACCAGTAGCGACATGGCGCGAACTTTTGCACGGGCTTCGGATGATTGGGGCAGTAGCGGCGGTGAAGGATAATGTTCCTCAAGCCACTCCATGATTGCAATGGACTGCGTGAGTTTATGCGTGCCGGTATCGAGCATCGGCACCGCCTGCATGGGGTTCAACGCGCGATACTGATCGGATAATTGTTCGCTCTCCAGCAGATTCACCGGACGTGATTCATAAGGAATGTTTTTGAGTTTGAGTGCGATGCGTACGCGGTACGCCGCTGAAGAACGCCAGTAATCATAGAGAATCAGGCTCATGTAGCGCTACCCTTATAAGTATACGGCACCACTTTCTGATCAATCGCGCCGAAAATGCTGTTGCCCTGTGCATCGAGCATTTCGATCCGCACCGTATCGCCATATTGCATGAACGGTGTTTTCGGTGCGCCGTGCGCGATGGTTTCGAGCATACGTTTTTCCGCGAGGCATGAGGAACCGACTTCCGCATGATTCTGGTTCGATACCGTCCCCGACCCGATGATGGTCCCTGCGCCGAGGTGACGCGTTTTTGCGGCATGGGCGATCAGAGCCGGGAAATCGAAGGTCATATCCACACCGGCGTTGGGTTTGCCAAACAACGCGCCATTGAGATGCGTGATGAGCGGCAGGTGCAGCTTGCCCTCTTTCCAAGCGCTGCCCAGTTCGTCCGGCGTGACAGCAACCGGCGAGTACGCGCTCGCAGGCTTGGATTGGAA
>CAZFOM010000002.1:1702-42384 GCA_964520155.1 uncultured Rickettsiales bacterium | reverse complement strand
CAAGTTCATTCGGAATGAGATTTCTGAGCGACACGTCGTTTACGAGTAAAACGAGTTGAATATGCCGCGCGGCATCGGCAGGAGTTACACCCATCGGCACATCATCGGTGATGACGGCGACTTCGGATTCAAAATCAATCCCCCAACTCACATCCGCCATTGCAATTGGATCGGTCGGTGCGAGAAACGTATCCGAACAGCCCTGATAGATCAGCGGATCCGTCCAGAAACTCGGCGGCATCTCGGCGCCGCGTGCTTTGCGAACCAGCTCGACATGCGTGACATACGCTGAACCATCCGCCCATTGATAGGCGCGGGGTAGGGGCGAATGGACTTTCGTTTGATCAAATGCGAATGCATTTTTCACTGATCCGGCATCGAGCTGTGTGCTCAATGCGCGCAGCTTAGGCGCAGCGTGTTTCCAGTCATCGAGCGCGGCTTGCAGCGTGGGCGCAATCGAGGTTGCATCCACGGCATGCGTGAGCGCGCGATTGACGACGATCAGTTTACCGTCGCGTCCGTATTTGAGGCTGGCGAGTTTCATGCTTTTTCCTTCCACGAATCGGCGTAGCTTGCCCATTCGACTTGTGTGGCTTCCGGTGCAATATCCACCGCGTCGCGTGTGTCAATCATCACCGCGACTTCGTCGGTTTCCTTACGTTCCGATTTCGCCCCGATCTGAAACGCGCCCGGATGCGGGCCATGCGGAAAGCCGCACGGATGCAGGGTAATCATCCCCGGATGGATATTGTCGCGGCTGAAGAAATTACCCTGATGGTAGAAAATAATCTCATCGTAATCGTTATTGGAATGGAAGAACGGCACCTTGAGCGCCCCCGGATCGGTTTCAATGGGGCGTGGTGTGAAGGTGCAGACGACAAAGCGGTTGGCCAGAAATGTCGTATGCGCCGAAGGCGGCACATGGTAGCGGTGGCTCATGAGTGCGCGGATGCTGCGCCAGTTGATCTTCACCGGCAGGTTATCGCCTTTCCAGCCTACCGCATCGAGCGGGTTATGGGCGAAGGTGATGGTGGAAAGCTGCCCACGTTTTTTTACCACCAGCGAAGTTTCTTTTTCGCTACGCTGCGCGTCGAATGCCGCATCGAGTGCGGGGGTGTCAAACATCGCCGGATCGAAAATCGCATGTGGCCCCACCACGCCTTTAATGGGAAGGCGGTAGGCGTCGTTGGTGGCTTCCATCAGCAAAATCACGGCATCGGTATCGCATGTGATGCGCCACATGCTGCCGCGCGGGAGCATAATGTAGTCGCCCTCGCTAAACGGAAGATGCCCGAAATCACAGAAGAGGTGCCCGCTGCCGCTATGGATGAAGAGCAGTTCATCGCCGTCGCCATTGGCCACCAGATGATCCATCGCACCGGACGCGCGCCAGATACGAAACTGCATCTGTGCATTATGAAACACCGGCACCGCCTGCCACGGGCTATTGCTGATGGCGGTGTGTTTGGTGTAATCAAAGGCGCGCGGTTTGAGCGGGCCTTCAAACTTCAGCCACGCCGTCGGCTTGTGCGGATGATAGAGGTGGCTACAAGGGCCAAAGAATCCTTCGCGCCCGAACTCGCGCTCAAAGGTACCTTCGGGCAGATCGCAATGCGCCTGACGCGACGTGTTACCCTCGATTTTGGAAAAGCGGATCCATTCTTTCATGTCAGGCTCCTTTCAGCACACCGCGCTTGATCTGATCGCGCTCGATCGATTCAAACAGGGCTTTGAAGTTGCCTTCACCAAAGCCCTCATCGCCTTTGCGCTGGATGACCTCAAAGAAGATCGGGCCGATCACGGTGTTGGTGAAAATCTGAAGCAATAGGCCACCGTCTTTTTTGCCTGGCGCAGAATCCGGCGCGCCGTCTATCAGGATACGGTTGTTTTTCATACGCTCCAGATCCTCGCCGTGCCCTGGAAGCCTGGTATCCACTGCGTCGTAATAGGTATCAGGGACATCCATGAACGACACATCATTGCGCCTGAGCGCTTCCACCGAGCCATAAATATGGTCGGTTGCCAGCGCGATATGCTGGATGCCTTCGCCGTTATACTGCTCGAGATATTCATGAATCTGCGACTTATCGTCGGAGGATTCATTGATGGGAATACGGATTTTTCCGCACGGGCTGGTCATGGCGCGGCTTTTGAGGCCGGTGAGCTTGCCTTCAATATCGAAATAGCGGATTTCCTTGAAGTTGAAGATGCTCTCATAAAAATGCGCCCATTGATCCATATGCCCGCGATATACATTGTGCGTAAGGTGATCAATATAGGTAAGCCCGCAGCCTTTGGGGTGTTTATCCACGCCAGGCAGATATTCAAAATCCACATCGTAGATCGAACCCTTGCTGCCGTAACGATCCACGAGATAGAGCAAACTGCCGCCGATGCCTTCGATCGCCGGAATGTTAAGCTCCATCGGGCCGACTTTGCCGCTTTCATGAATACGGGCACCGGATTTCTTCGCATGTTCGAGTGCGGCGGCGACATTTTTCACGCGAAACGCCATCGCGTTAGCCGATAGACCGTGTAGCTGCCAGAAGCTCTGGGCATGGGATTGCGGTTCGTTATTCAAAACAAAATTCACATCATTCTGCCGAAACAGCGTGACGTTTTTACTGCGGTGTTTGGCGATTTTGGTAAATCCCAGTTTCAAAAAAAGGCCGGTGAGGGGTTCGGTGTCAGGGGCAGCGAATTCGACAAACTCGAACCCGTCCGTACCCATGGGATTATGTTCGCTGAAATAGGCATTGCGTGCCATGCGTGGCTCCGGTGATACAAGAATCGTGATGGATCACACCAAACTAACGCGCGCACGAACGACCGTACGGCTATTCGATGCACTCTCATCACACGGTGCATCGGTGTTTTTTTATGACTATACCAAAATGCACTGACCATTCAAGGCGCAAGCGTTTTTGCGCTGCAATATCAAAACATGTGTGCTAGACAGCCACCGATGGCGGATCGGGTATTGGTAAGTCTGGAAGATGTCACCCTGACATTCGGCGGTAAACCGTTGTTTCAGGGCATACGGTTTCACGTCTGCGAGGGGGAGAAAATCTGTCTGGTGGGGCGTAACGGCGCAGGGAAAACCACGCTCATGCGCCTCATCATGGGCGAGCTGGAACTCGATGCCGGTAAGCGCTTTGCGATTCCTGGGCTTACGATTGGGTACCTCGCGCAGAAAGTGGATCACCAGCCCGATGACACGGTGAAACAGTTTGTGCTCACCGGTTTTGGTAAGGAAGAGGCGGAGCATAAGCATTATCTTGCGGATATGATTATCGCGCCACTCGGACTCGATCCTGATAAACCGATGCACGCTTTATCCGGCGGGCAGTTGCGCCGTGCAGCATTGGCGCGTGCATTGCTGGTGGAGCCGGATGTGTTGCTGCTTGATGAGCCGACCAACCATCTCGATTTAGGCACCATCGAGTGGCTGGAAAACTATCTTGCATCGTATCGTGGCGCGCTCGTGGTGGTCAGCCACGACCGTGCGTTTCTTCGTGCGGTTGGGCGCAAGGTGCTGTGGATTGACCGTGGCTCGGTGCGGACATTCACCGGCGGGTACGATGCCTATAGCGATTGGGCGGATCAGATTTTAGAACTCGAGGCGCGTTCGATCCATAATATGGAACGCAAGATGGAAGCCGAGGTGGATTGGACGCAGGGCGGGGTGAGTGCGCGGCGCAAGCGCAATGTGCGGCGCCTGAGAGAGCTGCACCGGCTGCGCGAAAAACTCAAAAATGACAAAGCGTCTTACAATCAGACCATCCGCACCATAGACCTTGATCCGCTTGCGCCTACGAAGGCTTCCAAGCTCGTGGCAGAATTCAAACACATCACCAAAAGCTACACCTACGCGGGAAAGCCCGTGCCGATTCTCAAGGATTTCAACGTGCGTATTCTGCGTGGGGATCGGATTGGAATTCTTGGCAAGAACGGGTCAGGGAAATCCACGTTCCTCAAATTGCTGGTGGGCGAGATTGAGCCCGATGAGGGGCGGATCGCGCGCGGTAAAACCATCGAGTTTTCCTATTTCGATCAGAATCGTTCGCTGCTGAATCCGAAAAAATCGGTGTGGGATACGCTCTGTCCCGACGGTGGGGATTATGTCTTTCTGGGCAACGATGAAGATCGCAAACCGGTGCATGTGTGCGGGTATCTCAAAAATTTTCTGTTCGATCCGCGCATTGCCCGCGATCTGGTGGGCACCTTGTCAGGTGGGCAGCAGAACCGCCTGATGCTGGCACGAGTGCTCGCACATCCGGGCAATGTATTGATCCTCGACGAGCCGACCAACGATCTCGATATGGACACGCTCGATATGCTGCAGGAGATTTTATCCGACTATCAAGGCACGCTGATTCTGGTCAGTCACGACCGCGATTTTCTCGATCGCACCGTCACCAAAGTGCTGGCGTTTGAAGGTGACACCATCGTGGACGGGTATATCGGTGGTTACAGCGATTACCTCGAAGCCAAGCAGATTCGTGAAGGAAAGATTGCCAAGAAGAAAGCGGCATCCACGCCGGTAGTTGTAGAAGCCCCGCCGGAGATTGCGAGAAAATCCAGCACCAAGTTGTCCTATAAATACAAGTATGAGTTGGAACAATTACCGATCAAAATCGCGGCGCTTGAAAAAGAACTGTCGGAGATGAAAGAGGTGCTATCCGACACCACACTCTATACGCGTGAGCCTGAGCGATTTGATAAACTCTCACGGCGCTACGCCCTTGCACAGCATGAACTGGAAACTTCCGAGCACCGCTGGCTGGAGCTTGAGGAAATGCAGATGAAGGTTGGGGAATAGTAGCTGTCAGGTGTCAGCTTTCAGGTTTCAGAAAGCTGTGTCATGCTGAACTTGTTTCAGCATCCATAATGACATCAAGCAGTGTTGCTAGATGGATCCTGAAACAAGTTCAGGATGACAATTAGGTTGCCTGCACAACTTTCCTCATCAACTTCTCAGACGCCTGCTGCAATAGATCGAGCACGTATTCAAAATCACGATGCGAGCCGTAATAGGGATCAGGAATATCTTTGGGTTGAGCGATACCAACATACGGTAAGTAAAGTTCAAGCTGTGCGCGGCTGTTGCTGGGCTGTAAAACCTGCAAATTCTGATAATGTCCCTGATCACACGCAAGGATCAGATTAAACTGATCGAAATCGGCAGCGGTGACTTTGCGGGCGCGCAGATGGGCTAATTCAATGCCACGTTTTTGCGCTGCAGCAATACTGCGCGGGTCGGGTGGCTCACCCACATGATAAGAATGCGTACCGGCGGAATCGAGGGACACACCCTGAATATCCTGCTGACTCAGCAGATGTTGCATAACGCCTTCGGCAGTAGGCGAACGGCAGATATTTCCGGTGCAGACGAAAAGAATTTTGTACATAGGATGGATTTACCCTAAACTCTCCTCCCGATATGTCAAAAATTAAAACACTGCTGTTGATTTCTTTCCTCACGATCCTTGTGACAGGTGCGTGGTTCTATACGCAGAAAGAGGTGCAGGCGGAAAAAGCCATCCGTAGCTATCTTGCCAGCAAGGGCATCACCGATGTGACAATCTCGATTGCCGAGTGCGGGTTGTATGTCTGTCGCATTCCCGAACTCAAGATCGGAACGGACATCGAGATTAAAAATCTCTGGGCACAATATGATCCACAAAGCATCGTGAATCAGAAGATTACATTTTTGAATGTGGATTCCATTTCGTTACATGTGCGCGAAACCAACGAAGGCATCGCACTGGGTGGCTTGGAAAAACTACTAAACGATGCCGCGCCCAACCCACAACCCACGCAGCCGAAACTGCAAATGCCGGTCAAAGCTCTGCTTATTGGTTCACTCCGCCTGCAATATAGCAAAGATGATACCACGCATACGGTTGAGGTGGGGCAGGTGACATTGCAAGATCATAGTACTCCGGAAGTGCCGAGCTACACAATTATGGCAAAGGCGGTGAATTATCTGCACGACCCTGCCTTTATGGTTCCGCTTGATGTACAACTCTATATGTCTCAATCGCTCGATCTTATAAAAGCATGGGGCAGTCTTGCGAATGAAAGTGTAAGCCTGCATCTGCCCTACGAATTTTCCTATCATACTCAATCGAACTCGTTGCAGGGGAACCTATCTCTCGAACCGTTTGTGTTCAGTACCGGATCCATTCAGCCTGATCAGATTGTTCCGATTATAGGCAATAAACTACAGCAGGTAGAAGGAGCGGTTTCAGGAAAATTGGATATTGCATATAAAGACGGCGTGTTTTCGAGCCCACTCGAACTATCCATCAATGCATTCTCGGCAACGGTTGCGGGCGTGCGAGTTGAAGAAGCCGATACCGAGCTCACATTTTCCTCGCTCATGCCGCTACTGACCAAAGGCAAACAAACCATCATGGTAAACCGGTTGATCGCCGGTGTGCCGCTTGAGAAAGGGCAGATTCAATTTACACTGCGCCCGAACGATCAGGTGATACTGTATCCGATGAAATGGAACTGGGCGGGTGGATCGCTCGTTACCGACCAGATGCAGACTAACTGGAAAAAACCAGCGCTAAAAGAGATTAAACTGCATGTGCGCCAGATTGATTTGCAATCGCTCATGAGTTTGATGCTCAAGCAGGATTTTGCTGCCGAAGGTGTGCTCGATGGCACTATTCCGGTGCGATTTGCCGATGGGCGTGTGTTGCTAGAAAACGCAACACTTGCAGCCATCAACGAAGGGAAACTGCGCTACACAACGGCGGATCCTTCGCTTGTGGCATCCGGCGGTGCATCCACCGAATTGCTCGCAAAAGCTCTAGAGGATTTTCATTTCAAGGTGCTTTCCATGCGCGTCAACAGCGAACCGGATGGGAAATCGCTCATCGCGCTTCAGATTAAAGGAGCAAATCCAGCCTTGTACGACGGTAAGCCGATTGAACTGAATGTAAACTTGCGCGGGAACCTCGAAGAAATTATAAAGCATAGTATGGATGTCTATGCGTTGCCGTCCCAACTCGAAAAACAGCTTACGGAGTAGCCTTGTGAAAATTTTTGTTCTTAGTGTGGTAATGGCGGCAGTGCTCGTCACATCCGCCTGCACCCCAACCGTCAAGGTGGAAGCACCGGATAAGCCAATTGTCATCAATATGAATATCAATATCTCGCATGAAATTCGCGTCAAAATTGACAAAGATCTCGATCACGCGATGAAAAAGAAAAGCAGCATTTTCTAGGAGGAAATCATGGCTACATCATTTTATCAGTCGGTACGTCGTGGTGTGCTTTATAGCGCTGCTGCACTCATGGTATCTGCATCCGCTGCCTTTGCGCTCGATCTCGACGAAGCTCGCGCCAAAGGATTGGTCGGCGAGCGTTCGGATGGGTATCTCTCGGCCATTTCCAATTCGCCGGAAGTCACCGCATTTGTCGTGAATATCAACGGTCAGCGCAAAGCCGAGTATAAACGTATTGCCGCCAATAACGGGCAATCCGTGGATGTGGTGGAAAAACTCGCCGCAACCAAAATTTTTGAGAATGCGGATGCGGGAACCCTATTCATGAATCCGCAGGGGCAGTGGGTGAAAAAGTAGTCGTTGGTCATGAATATCGCTGTACAACAACTCAGGACTAACGACCCACGACTAACGACTAACGAACATTACACATTTGTAATGTTGATGACATTTACAGGTTACGTTCTTGCACTATATTGAACCTATGTAACCACTCGGTTGCATTTTTAACCTAAACATCTCATTTTTTTGGAGACCAACATGAACAAACTGTTCGCACTTGCCGCTGTTGCCGGCCTTGCACTTTCCACCGCTGTTGTTGCTGAAGAAGCAAAAACCGAAGCTGCTGCTCCTGCCGCTGCTGAAGCTGCTGCTCCTGCTGTGACCACCCTCGAGCTGAAAGACGGCACCAAAGTGGAAGTTGCTGGTGATGCAGTTTCCGTCGTGAACGCTGACGGCACCAAAACCCCAGCTCCAGATGGCACCCACGAGCTGAAAGACGGCACCACCGTCACCACCAAAGATGGCAAAATCGCGAAGTAATTCGCATCCATCACGGAAAAAAGAGGGCGGCTCTGCTTGAGCTGCCCTTTTTTATGACTTACAGTGCCTATACAGGGGGAGAGTGACATGCGGTTGCTGATCATTGAGGACGACAAGGAGACGGCGCAGTTTATCCGTAACGGATTGTCGGAGGCAGGGCATCAGTGCGAAATCGCGGAGGATGGCAACACAGGGCTGTATCTCGCGCTCGATAATGAATACGATGTATTGATTGTGGATCGTATGCTGCCCAAAGTAGATGGGCTCACCATCATTCAAACCATACGCAATGCCAAAAAAACCTATCCGATTTTAATACTGAGTGCCCTGCACCAGGTGGATGAGCGCGTGAAAGGACTTAAGGCCGGCGGGGACGATTATCTGGTAAAGCCCTTTGCGTTCAGTGAACTGATGGCGCGTATCGAGGTGCTCTCGCGCAGGGTGGGGCCTGCCACCGAGCAGAGTGTGCTCACCGTCGGTGAACTCAGCATGAATCTCCTCACGCGCAAGGTTATGCGGCAAGGGAAAGAAATTTCGCTTCAAAACCGTGAATTTGCGTTGCTCGAATACCTGATGCGTAATGCAGGGCAGGTTGTGACCCGCACGATGTTGCTTGAAAATGTCTGGGATTTTCATTTTGACCCCCAAACCAACGTGATTGATGTGCAGATCAGCCGCTTGCGCAATAAAGTGGATAAGGGCTTTCAGAAATCCTTGATCAAGACGATTCGCGGCGCGGGGTATCAACTGGTTTCGGGCGGCGAATGAAATCGGGGAAACTCTATAATTCGGCGGCATTTCGCCTGACGATGCTGTATATCCTGTTGTTTGGCGCATCGGTAGCGGTGCTGCTGGTCATCATTTATTCGGTCATTACTGCGGAACTGGATCGCCAGCTGAAATACGACATTAACATCCAGCTTGCCGATCTCGGGCGCACTTTCATACGGGAAGGCCTGCGCGATACGGCGGCGAGCATCAATCACCTGATCGAGAAGGATCGCGAAGGCAATCAGGTGTTTTTATTGATGGATTCCGACTGGAATATCATCGCAGGAAATCTGGAGAAATGGCCAGGCGGGTCGATCAAGCCGGCAGACTGGATCACCTTTACGGTGGAGAAGAAAACCGGCTCCGGCGCGCACAAAGCCATCGGGATCAATTCGTCGCTGCCGCGCGGTTATATTCTGCTGGTGGGGCGCAAACTCGCG
This sequence comes from uncultured Rickettsiales bacterium, assembly GCA_964520155.1. GTDB lineage: Bacteria > Pseudomonadota > Alphaproteobacteria > Rickettsiales > JABCZZ01 > CAZFOM01. Next base: position 33,110 of record CAZFOM010000002.1, on the reverse strand, counting down.
GCACAGGAAAAAATTCGTGAGTTAATATCCAATGTACTGTTCATCTGTTTTGGTATCACGGCGCTGCTTGCCTCTCTGGGCGGCTTTTTAATTTCCTACACGATCAACCGTCGCTTAGAGCGCGTCAATCAGGTATGTGAAACCGTGATGCAGGGCAAATTACAGACACGGGTCGCGGTGTCTGGAAGTGCCGATGAATTCGACCATCTGGCCGAAAACATCAACCGGATGCTCACCCGTATCGAAGAACTGATCGGCGGGGTACGCGATATTTCCTACAACGTGGCGCATGATTTGCGCACGCCACTCAATCGACTGCGCAACCGCGTCGAGTTCCTGCTGCAACAGGATATGTCGTATGAAGAACATGCAGAGCAGTTGCGTCACTGTTTACAGGAAATTGATGATCTGGTGGGCACGTTCAACGCTATCCTGCACATCTCGCAGGCCGAGGTAGGGGCAGGGATCGAACATTTTGTGCCGTGCGATCTGTCTGCTATTCTCGATAACGTGCTCGAGCTATATCGGCCGGTGGCCGAAGAAAAATCCATGTCCGAGCAATCCGATATTCAAGCGGGGGTATGGGTTATGGGAGATCGTCACCTGTTGTCTCAGGCCTTTGCCAACCTGCTCGATAATGCGATCAAGTATTCTCCTGCGGAGAGCCAGTTACGCATTTCGCTTCAGATGGAGAATGGGAAAGCACAGGTCATGATTGCGGATCAGGGCAAAGGCATCCCGCCGGAGTTCTATGATAAAGTGACCGAGAAATTCTTTCGCTTGGAAACCAGTCGCAGCACGCCTGGAAATGGCCTTGGTTTGAGCCTCGTGCACGCGGCAATCAAACTACATCAGGGAGAACTCAGTTTCTCAGATAACCACCCGGGACTTAAAGTGCTTATCGAATTGCCGCTGGCAGAAGCGAAGTGATTATCGGGTGGGAGGCGGAAACGGATAACAGCCGCCGCTAGTGCAATAGAGCTTATCGCGCTTCGGGTTGTTCATATATTCCACTTCCGGTGTCGTGGTGGCGGGTGTTTTTTCTTCGACTTTTGGATCGACAACCGTCCCGTTACTGCTCTGGCGCTCCAGATTTCCCGTGGGCACATTCAGCGTCGGATTGGCATTGGGCTGTTGTGGTGCAAGATCCGGCGCGCGTGCGGGAGGGTTTTCCTGAGCAGGCGTTGCAGGCCTTACGGAGGTGGGTTCCACCACCGCGGTAGAGCTAACGGGTCTGCTGCCATCGCGTTTTTCGATATAATCCAGTAAACGCATTTGCCCTGTGGCAGCGTCGGCAAAGCCCCAGAGATTGCGTTCTGCACCTTCCATGATCAGTGAATACACGGCCATTTCGATGGCCTGACGCACGGCAAACTGCGGGGGTTCGTTCACAGTGAATCCCGATTCGATTTCGAGCAGCTTGTCCACGGCGACATATTTATAGGCACCGCCAGAGACACCGGAGGAGAAAATCGTTTTGGCCGTGTTGACGGATACCAGCACTTCGCCGGTCTGCACACTGATAGCGCGCAGATAGACCGTTACAATATCCTGACGGTATTCAGTACTACCGCCGATACCCAAGTAACGTGCGCCAATACCGCCCGTCATGATATTCGATTCATAGGAGACAATACCGCCTTCAAGCAACAGGCCGGCATAAAGCAGAGGCCCAAGATCAGGGAGTTTGCGTCCGTCCGGCAGGCGATACTGATCGCGGGTGGAGCGAATGATCTGGCGTTCCTGAAGGAGATTTTGCAGCCCGCCGCGCTCGATCACCGTAAACCATCCATGATTGCCGGCATCCAGCAGCGCTTTATTCAGTATGGCCAGACCGCCTTGCGTGACGGCGCGGGAATACTGCGGGGAATTATCATCGGGTTTATGCTGACCGGTCTGGTCTTCAAAATTATAGACAGACACCACCACTTTCTGTGCTGCCACCGGCATGGTTTTGAGCATTTCAAAGGTTTTGGTTTTATCCGCGACCTTGGCTTCAGATGTGAACGCACTGCCCGACATGCCGCCGCTGGTACAGCTTGCAAGAAACAATGCTGCAGAAATCATCAGTATATAACGCATATGCACTCCCTACCTGTTTGGTATAACGCCGATGCGTTAAAATTCGGTTACCGGTAATTCGATGGTGGTTTTTTCGCCGGTAGTGGAGTTGGTGATGTTCACAATCACCTGATTATTGACGCGATTAAACTCCAGCAGGGTATCATCAATCACGAAACGGCCGGAGTCTTTTGCGTTCTCTCCGTAGATCTGATCCGCGATATTGAACGCAATGCGGTTGAGCAGGCTGCTGGTAATCGTCTGCGCAAAGTTCTGCGATGGTGTATTGCGGCCAGTATCTTCCTTATGCTGGTTCTGCGCCTGTGCGTTTTGCAGGAAATAGGCGCCATTTGCCGGAAACCCGCCAAATGCCGGATTGGTGAATTGGTGGCGCAGCTCGCTCGCGTTCGCCAAGGAAGCTGTGCCGAGTATCAAAGATACGGTAATGATGGAAAGCGTTTTCATAGACTTAACCTTACATACGATGCGTTAAAGAAGGATTAAGCCCGCCCGACTGCTATTGGTTGACGGAAATCGTGATTCCGCCCAGCTCTTGTTCGAGCATCTTCAAGTGCTCGTAATCCTTATCGAGATTGACGGTCTGTTGCAAAATTCTCACAGACATTCCGTTTCCTTCTTGTGTTACTTTATGCTCCAGATCATCGCCGATCTGTACTTTGGTGGCGATGTTATCGTTTCCGATCTGGATCGTCTCGGAAACGTTACGATCACCCTTCTGATAAGTGAATGCATAGTTATTGAAACCATCCTGATTCTGAAGCGAGTAATTGTCCTCGCCGCGCTGATAGAGGATGGAGATATTTGCTTCGCCGTTCTGCGTTTGCCTTCCCACATTGCGCTCACCGCGCTGGTAGGCATACATTTCGTTGTCGGTTCCAAATTGATTCAGGGCAAGATTATTTCCGGTGCCTGACTGGCTTGCATCAATAAATCCGTCCACACCGCCCTGCTGCACGATGAGCGTGTTTTGCTCACCCGCCTGCGCGGCCTGCACAACATTTCCGTTACCCACCACCTGATCAATCTGCACGGCATTATTCAGTGCAAGAGCAGGGCTGGAAACCAGGAATGCGAGTGGGAGGATAAGCAGTTTATTCATGATCTGTGATGATGCGCTAGTGTTTGTCTTCTTTATCGGGGGATGCGCCATTGCACATCCCCCGACCAAAGAGGTTCACGTCTTCGATTTAGTCAGCTTGTGACACGTTGATCGTATTGAACGAGTCGAGCTGATTGATGAAAGTCACATCGGTCGTACCGGTCTGACTTACGTTGGCGAAGTTGCCTTCTGCACGCTGGAAGGATTTGGTGTAGTTGTTCAATCCATCCTGCGCGACGATCAGCTTGTTGCCATAGCCTTCCTGATTGGATTCTGCGACCTGCAGCTTTCCTTTCTGGTAGATATAGGCTTCCTGATTGCCACCGGTCTGAAGCACGAGCGCGGTGCCTTCACGGCCGGTCTGCTCGATGGTGGATTTGTGCCAGAACCCGTCCTGCGTCACGTTGGCGAGGTTGTTCTGGAACGACTGATAACCATTGGCAAAGTTACCATCTCCGTTCTGCTTGAGCAGATAGGTGTTGGTGTTTCCTTCCTGATAGAGGAACGCCGCATGGTTGACACCGGTCTGGGTGATGTCTGCGAGCGGATCGCCGCCACGCTGAGTCACCTGCGCGTAGTTCGAGCCACCCACCTGTTTCACGTTGGTGGATTTCACGCCGAATGGATAGTCCACGGTCGGAGCGAACGTAGTGTGGCCGGCCTGCAGGTCGGCAACCGTTTTGTTGTTGTTGCCGACTTGCTCAAGGTTGAACACACCGTTGTTACCAACCTGATTGACGTGTGCTTTATTCGAGATACCGGACTGGTTGGAGTTCAAGATCTCCTTATTACCCGTTTGCGAGAAGGTAATATACTGGAACTGATCAATCTGGTTCACGTTTGCGGTGTTTTTGAAACCACCCTGATTGCCAACAAGGCCATTACCCTGATTCTGCTGGTTCAGGTTTGCCACGTTCTCAGAGCCGCCCTGCGTCACATATGCATTATGTTGCAGGCCTGCCTGACCGAGATTGACCGTGCCGTTGCTGCCATTCTGGCCAACGAACGCGCTGTGATCCGATCCGGACTGGGTGACGTTGATGTTGGATTCGACACCGCGCTGATCGAAGCTCAGCTTCTGTAAGTTGCCGGTCTGAGCGGCGGTAACACGGTTGCGGATACCATCTTGATAACCATTGATGAAGTTAGCAGCATTTTCCTGCGAGAGGAATGCACGGTTTTCTATACCGCCCTGAAACAGGAATGTCTGCTGGTTTGCGCCTTCCTGACGAACGTTGGCGATAGCGGAATTGGCGTTCTGCGTGATCTGGGAATAATGATCACCGCCGGTCTGCACGCTTACGATGTCGTTATTATCGCCCTGAACGGAGTTGATCGACTTATGGTTTGCACCGGTCTGATCAATGATAGCTTCGTTTGCGACACCAGCAGCATAGCCCGTTGCTTCATTGTTGAAGCCGTTCTGCGAGGAGAGATACTGGTTCTGTTCGCCGATCTGGGTGCTGAAGGACTTGTTGAATACATCGCCTTTTTGATAGATACGGGATTGGTTCTCCGAACCGCTCTGTACCGCGCTGGCAGCGTTATTTTGCGTAACTTGGTCGATATTGACAAAGTTATCGAGTGCATGAGCATTGGCTGCGATCAGTATCGCGACAGCGCTCACCGTCGAAAGAAGTGAAAACGTTTTCATGTGAACCTCGTAAAGTTAAAAAAGAGTAAGTAAAAAGTTAATAAATAGTTAATATACGATAAGGCTGCGTCTTATAGCACGCTGTAAAATACGGAGCAACATAAAAGGTAACTATTGTTAACAACTTTAACACAATCGTAACATATGGTTAATTCCAGAGCAGGTTTGTGGAATTAACACATTGATGTGTATGTGATAAATCAATAAGTGTACAATATGAGCGTTAAATGACTTTCGCTTCGTTCCTCAATTTATCCACAAGCTCGGGAACATCTTTTACTTTCTTTCCGCCTTGCCGTTTTTTCGGTTCTTCGACCTTCAGTATACTATGCCGCGTTGCAAGCGACACACCCAGCTCTTCTGGGGTTTTCTTCTCCAGCGGCTTGCTCCGTGCTTTCATGATGTTGGGAAGCGAGGCGTAGCGTGGCTCGTTTAAGCGCAGGTCGGTAGTCACAATAGCTGGAAGGGTCAATTCAACGGTTGAAAGCCCTCCATCCACCTCGCGCGTGACGGTGGCCTTTCCATCGGCCACTTCCAGTTTGGAGGCAAAGGTTGCCTGTGGCCAGCCGAGAAGGCCTGCGAGCATCTGGCCGGTCTGGTTGCAATCATCATCAATGGCTTGTTTACCCAGAATCACAAGATCCGGATTTTCCGACTTTACCACAGTTGCGAGTAGTTTTGCTGCGGCAAGCGAATCACTCACCCCTTCGGTGACGATGTGAATAGCACGATCGGCACCGAGTGCTAGCCCTGTGCGCAATGTTTCCTGCGATGCCTCCGATCCTATGGCCACAACCACTATATCCTTAGCGATGTTTTTTTCTTTCAGCCGGACGGCCTCCTCGACGGCAATTTCGTCAAACGGATTCATGGACATTTTCACATTGGCGAGTTCCACGCCGGACTGATCGCTCTTGACGCGGATCTTCACATTGTAATCCACGACGCGTTTGACGGGGACGAGTATCTTCATATGCTCACTACCGGTTGAGTCCTGGAACCCACAACACGTCTTTCTTGCCCTTGTCGTTCACATAACGCGACATGACAAAGAGGTGATCCGAAAGACGGTTGGTGTATTGCAGCGCCAATGGATTGATGGATTCGACTTCCATGAGCGCAGTGATGGCGCGTTCACTGCGCCGGCAGATGGTGCGCGCCACATGCAGATATGCGGCTACGGTTGAACCGCCAGGCAGCACGAACGAATTGAGCGGTTTCAGGGTGGCGTTCATGGCGTCGATTTCGGTTTCCAGCCGCTTTACCTGCGACTCGACGATGCGTAGTGCGGTTTTCATTTTAGCAGAATGGGGCGTGGCGAGATCGGCACCGAGATCGAAAAGATCATTCTGGAGGCGCGCAAGCATCGCATCATTCTTGCCCTTGGTGTAGAGCCGAACCACACCGATGGCGGCGTTGGTTTCATCGATGGCACCGTAGGCTTCCACACGCACATGATGCTTGGACACGCGGGCACCATCCACCAGGGACGTTTTCCCTTTATCCCCGCCGCGGGTATATATTTTACTCAAAACAACCACGGTTACGACTTCGTCCCGATCACAAACATGAGCACCAGCATCACCAGCACCATAAACTGAAATCCGACGCGCGCGATCATGAGTTTATTACCGTATTTCTTATTCATCTCTCCGCCGCGCATCATCAGTCCCACACCCATCAACAGCACCAGCAGGGTTGCGCCCAGAAACAGTGCAATCGCCATTCCGCCCAGTGACATACATGCTCCTTGCAATACTGCGACTGTATCTAACAGCGCAGGATCGGGAAATCAACGCTTAAGGTATTTTTCGAGTGCGCTCGACCAGTATTCGATGCGCTGGCTGAACATCCCGTAACAGCGATTGCTCGAAACCTGCTCGTTGCTGGTGATCTCGATAAACGCATCGGTAAATGCACGGGGATCGCTGCCATAGAGCATACAGGCCATGTCGTGGGTATTGCTGCGGCTGAAGCCGCGCAGGATCCAGTACGCAGGCAGTTCCTGATTTTCTTCTGCATCGGCGATGTCCAGACCGGCGCGCGCAACTCCCTCGATGGATTCGTTCGATAACCCATCCCCCACCAGCAGAGCGAGCGCTGCTGCGAGTTGCGGAGAATCTTTGCTGTAATCGAGGCTTTCAGCGAGATCGAGTTGACTCATCATCACTGGCGCGAGATCGGCAAGCACACTGAATAAAGCGGCATGTGCAATCTGTGAGCGGCGTGCGGTTTCATCCAGCCCGTTATCGAGCAGCGCCGTATGTTCAATGGTGCGATAGCAAATCGTGACAGGCACGGTCGTGGAAATATCCGTACCGGTTGGATCGCAACTCATCAAGCGGATCTCGACGGCGCGCGGCAGCGCAATCACATCATTCAGCGCGGTGATGAAATCGGACAGCGTTGGCGTGTCACGCACGGTTTCATAGACGAATTGATCGGCATCGGTTTCAGGAGGATCGATCTGCAGCATAAATGACGGTGTCGAAACGGGTGCTGCCTGTGTGTGCATCGGGCTAAGCACCAGCGCAATCAGGAGAAGCCATACGGGTAATTCGCGCGCCATATACCTACGCAGCGGTTGAGCGGCTATCGGCATGATAGACATACTGACGGCTGCAATACGGGCAGGTGATCTCGTTGGTTTCGCGGTCAATATGCAGGAACACACGCGGATGACCGAGCGCACCGTCCCCGCCGTCGCAAATTACTTCAAGCGAGTGGGTGGCAATTATTTCAAAGGGTTGTGAGGAGGAGGTCGCGGACATATACATCAGTGCCTATCATATAGTTATTCCAATGATAATCCCCATGAAGTGGGTTTTATTCACCGGAAGCACTATAGGCCGTAACCTATGACCACGACTGTTAATTGTCAAAAACAAACTGCGGTGATTTACGCGGCGCGAAGGATTGTTCTTCGCGTGCTTTGCCGCTGCGATTAATCCGAATCAGCTTGGCATTCGCTTTTGGCGAAAACTGTCCCTCGCCAGCGGCGGGTTCGAGTGCATCCAGCGTGTCCTGCGATTGCGCCGGATCCGCCGGTCGCATATCTTTCAGTGTGCCGGATCGGGTGGCGACAATGGGGCTATCCATAAAGGCGGGCGCCTGAACGGAAGCCACTTGCAACTCCTCGGTCTCCGGACGGATGACGGTGACGCCATTTTCCCGCGAGCGCGACTCCTTCTTCACCAGCTCAATCACTTTCATGCGGATGGGACGACGTTCGCGTGTCGTGGGCGCGGCTGCGGAGGCCACTTGACGAGACGGTGCAAACGGGGTGCGGGTTTCCTTGAGCGTACGCGTGAGTTCTTCGCGCGTGATCGGTGCGGATCGCGCCGACTCAAAATCGGCGTTTGTGCGCGTGGACGCAAGCGATGTGGCGCCGCGTCCGCTTCGTGCTTCCGCAATTTTGGTAAGGATGTGGTTCCATCTCTCATACACTTTGCCGACATAGCGCGTGCCAAATTCCGGTGTGCGCGAATGATAGGCAGCGGCAGCCGCTTTCCAGCTACCCAGATCATCGAAGTTGCGGCGCAGGAAATTTGCGGCATACGCCACATTGTAACGCGGTTCAAATGCCTGTTCGAGGTTGGAGAAGGCCTCAGGGTGATGGCGCAGATTCACCTGCATACACCCCACATCAATACTGCGCATTCCGCTGGCCAGTAATTTTTGTGTGTAGGCAATCGCTTCGTCTTTGGTGTTGAAGAAATACCCTTTGCCTTCGGCATTGATCGTCCACGGCCAGGGGATGGTGAGTCCCAACCCGCGGTGAAAGCGCCCCGATTCGGTGGAAGCGATGGCTGCTAGCAGATGCGCAGGAATACCGTATTCGCGCTCGTGTCGCGGCAGATAGCGCGTGCAGAGCTTCGCCCCTGCAAGCAACGATTCGTCATTCTCCAGACCTGCATGGGCAGAAGAAACAAACGGCAACGGTGCACTTGCAATCAGAGCGGCAAGCGAGGTTACAGAAACCAGATTACGAATCGAAACTTTCAGAGCACACCTGCGAAATATGTTAACTATACTTGGACTGTAGCATATTGGTTATGCACAGGCACGATATAAATAAAAAATGTCGGAAATTCAATTTGAAACGAATTTTTCCCACAAACCTATATACCGATGGCCTATGTACTAATGGGAAGAATAAACGGCACGCCATGCACATGGCCGATTGCGGCATCGAGATCAAACAGTTCGCGCAGCAATTGTCGGGTGATGAGTTTTGCCGGAACATCATCGCCCAGAATCTTTCCCTCTTTTACCGCGACGATGCGGGAAGCAAATCGCAACGCTAAACTGATATCGTGTAATACAATAACAATACCCGTTCCGTTTTGGGACATAGCGTGGAGCAGTTGCATCATCTCAATCTGATATTTGGGATCAAGACCCGAGAGCGGCTCATCGAGCAACAGAAATTGCGGACGGGTCGCCAGCGCGCGTGCGAGCATTACGCGCGCCTGTTCTCCGTGCGATAACGCATGATAGTCGCGATGCGCAAGTGCGGTGGTATGGGTAGTGGTAAGTGCTTCCTCCACGGCTTGTTCATCCTCTTTGCTGGGGCGTCGAAACAGGGATTGATGGGGCAACCTGCCAAGCTCCACCACCTGACGCGCGGAAAGCGACCATTCCACCCGTCGCGTGTCACCGACATAGGCAATATGCTTGGGGTTGAGAGCCGAACCATCGAGTGTCATGCTTCCCTGATCAGCCGCGTTGATGCCACTTAGTACCCGCAGTAGGGTGGATTTCCCCGCACCATTTGGCCCCACCATTGCGACCAGTTCACCTTCTCGCACCGAGAGCGATACACGGTTTAGAATCGTCCGTTGATGGCGTGTGAGGGTGATGGATTCTGCGCGCAGGTTCATACGAGTTCCTTCGCGCGAGATCGAATGAGATGAAAGAAAAACGGTACCCCGATGAGTGCGGTGACCACACCGAGTTTCAGTTCGGTGCCGCTGGTAGGGATGAGTCGCACGAGTATGTCTGATAGCGTGAGCAGGATTGCGCCGCCCAGCGCCGACGCCCATAAGAGATGAAAGGGCGAGTGGTGGACGAAGCGCCTGAGCAGGTGCGGCACGATCAATCCCACAAACCCGATACTACCGGTGATGGATACACATGCACCAACGGTAAGTGCAGTGCCAGTAAGTATGAGAAATTGTGTTCGCCTTAGACTCACCCCGAGCGAGGCTGCAACCGTTTCGCCCAGGCTCAGTGCTTCAAGGGCTTTCCCACTCATGAGCAGCACCCACATACCCACCAGCACAAAAGGCGCAACAAGCAGTACTTGTGTCATGCTGGTCTGGCTTGCCGATCCCATCAGCCAGTGGACGATTTCTAGCGCCGCGTAGGGGTTGGGCACAAGATTCAACAGGACGGCAATCAGCGCGCCCAAAAGGCTCGATAAGGCAATACCGGCGAGTATCGTGGATAACGAATGCCCGCTTCGGCCGGATAGCAGATAGACGAGGATGCCGCACACACAGGCGCCGGCAATCCCCGAGGCAGGCAGCAGCAATGCATGGGTTGCGGCAAGGCCGGAATAAAATACGAGCACCGCTCCCAGCGCCGCACCGTTGGAAATACCAAGCAGGCTCGGTTCGGCTAGCGGATTGCGCAGATACCCCTGTAATGCCGCACCAGCCATGCCAAGGCTTGCGCCGGTCAGGAGTGTCACGAGCAGACGCGGGAGTCGCAGTTCCATGACGATAGTGGATGCGATGGCGTAGTCCAGACCTGCAAATCCGAAATGCGTAAGAGACGGCGTATCGCTAATCAGAAGTGACAGCGCGCTCACGAGAATCGTGATGCATACGAGTGCTATGAGTGGGGTGCGCAGCGACATCATGGGAGCATAGCGAATTTAGGTGTGGGTGGCTCAAGCATTTCCAGATGATCCATGATCTGGCTCGCAATATCTGCGATGTGATGGTTATTGCACATGAGCAGCGCCGGAGAAATAGCCATAAACGCCGTCGGTTTCCACTCCCGAAAAACCGGATGCGACAGTGGAATGTTGCCAAGTGCAGGCGAAGCATCGCGCGTGTATGCATAGATAATAAGATCCGGCGGATCCGCAACGAGCTGTTCCAGTGTCACATGCGCATCGGTCGTGTACAGTTGCGCACCCACATAAGGAAGGAGGGAGGCGAGTATCGAGTCGGAAGATTCAGTATAGCCGTGATGATGATAGACGAGCACGCGCGGCACAAAAGTGAGTGCGCGGCTGCGCAATCGGGTTTGGATCAGACGCGCCTGCATCCGCGCGATCAGGCGTTTTGCAATTTCGGGTCTGTCTAGCAGCTCTCCCATCTGCCGGATCTGGTTTTCCACCTCAGTAATCGTCGTGGGAATACCAATTTCCACGATGCGCGTGGGCGCAAGCACAGGCTGCATGGATTTTGGAATCTGTGTGCGACCCACGAGCGCGACATCCGGTTTGAGCCGAACCATCTCCTCCACCGTGCCACGAATGGAAGGTAGAGACTTCGCGGATTCGTATTCGACTGATAACAGAGGATCCGTAGCGAAATGACTCACCGCCGCAATCTGTTCAGGCTGCGCCATTTCAATGAGTAGTTGATCCGCGCAGAGATTGGCCGATGCGACCCGTACACTTGCAGCCTGTGCGTGTGAAGTAAGAACAAATCCGGTTACACAGGCTGCAAGCAGGTACTTTATCATTAATACTCCGCGCGGATACCGGCAAAGGCGGAAAGTCCGCGTGCGCCGTAGCTGAAGACATTTTCGTATTCCCGATCGAGCAGATTTTCCAGACGGCCATACAGCGTGAAACGGGAATTAAGATTCCAGTCGCCCGTGACATTGAGCAGGGGATATCCCCCCATGCGCGTGCGGTTGAACGCCAGATTGATATCTTCGCGCACTCCCTGATAGGTGGCATTCACGCCGAGCCGAATATCGTCGCGCGGTTGCCAGGTTACATCACCAGAGAATGTATGTTTCGGACGGCGTAGCAGATCCGCTTTCGTGATGCGGTCTTCCGCCTTCGTGTAGGTATGGTTGAGTGCGAGTGTCAGCGAGGGCATAGGCGCATAGCGGATGAAGCTCTCAACCCCCTGGGATTGCGTTTTTCCGGTATTGATATACCGGTTAGCGGCAAAATCATAATCAATCAGATCATCCACTGTAAGACGAAAATAGGTAGCACCGAATTGCACCGATCCATTGAGCAGCGATTGCTCGAATCCTGCATCGAAACTATCGCTGTTTTCCGGCTTGAGTGCAGCATTACCAAAAAATGAGAATAGTTGAAACAGGGAAGGGGCTTTGAAACCGTTGGCAATGCTCGCCTTGAGTCGCGTACCAGTGGATTCAATCAGGTAAGAGGGAGCGATGCGGTATGTCCATTCGCTGCCATATTCGTCGTGCTTGTCCAGTCGCGCACCCGTAGTCACATAGAGCAAATCCACGACGTTCCACTGATCCTGAACAAAGATCGCATGATTGCGCACTGAACGGCTGGTATCAAAATCGGTAGAAAACGTTTCTTCCGCGGTTTCAAGCCCTGCTGTGATCACATGATTCTGGACGGGGGTAAGCGTGTGTACCCAGTCAGCACCCACGCGCTTTCCCTGATAGCGAAATGTGCCAAAGGACGAGGTGCTGGAGCGTCCGGTGTTGAGATACGAAAGTCCGAGTTCCTGCGACCATTTTCCATCTAAAAGCGTTGCCACACCCGCCCCGCGCCAACTAAGCTCATTGGACTTGGCATCGTTATCGGCATCGGTGCCGAAATCGTCGAACTCCGTATAGCCGCGCGTGTAACGTCCGGTCGTATAGGCGCGCAGGGCGTCGGAGATATCGGCATCCAGACGGCCAGAGTAAGTCGTGGTTTCATCGCCATCTTCTTCCAGTCCACCGCGCCGTGAGTTGAACGCGGATACGCCGTCGGTATGGCGATGTGTCACATTGGCGGAGTAGCGAAGCTGATCTACTGCACCGCGCGCGCCGGTTGAAAGCTGATAGCTGTTATCTGATCCATATTCGGCGCTCGAGTTAAATGCCGGTTTATCCGTACCGCGTTTGGTGATGATATTGATCACGCCGCCAATCGCTTCAGGCCCATACAGCACGCTCTGGCTTCCGCGCAACACCTCGATCCGCTCAACGTGACTGGTGGATAGTCGTCCAAAATCATAGGAATTGGTAGTAGAGGACGGATCGTTTACCGGCACGCCATCCACCAGCACCAACGTGTGTTCGGATTTGGCGCCGCGGATAAACACGGAAGTGGTTTGTCCGGTGCCTCCGTTACTGGCAAGCGACACGCCTGGCACATGCGCGAGTGCGTCGCGCACGGTTGGAAGTTGCAGCCGCTCGAGATCAGCCGAAGTGAGCACCGACACGCTGCTGCCGATCTGCGCGATCGGCGTTTCGGTTCGAGTGGGGGTGATCACCAGCGAGAGGGGAGAAGCAGACGCCGCAAGCGGCAGGGCGCTGCATAGCAATGCAGCGGATAAAGATAGTTTCATGAATAGACTCCATACGTCGTGTTCGTGTTCATGTCACCGCGTATGGACAATCCGTGACTGACTGAATGACCCCGTTCAACACCAGCTCGCGTGACACATGGACGGCAGGTCTCCTGACTCTCAGGTCATCGCTTGTCTGCGGCCTTCCCAGTGTTCCGGTTCCGTATTGTTGGATCCGGCGTCCCAGTGGCATAGTGCAGACACACTCGCTGATTACAGTTGCGGGCACAGCTCAGGATTTGTTAGTATCTTAAGGATATTCACGCACCTGATTCCCTTTACGGTGAGATTGCTCTCACCTCATCGCTTGTTAGGGCGAACCGTCTCACTCACCGTAGAGTTCACGACTTCCTCGTGCAATGCCTTTTTTGCAACAAAGCGCTGTGGATCCATTTCGTATCCCGAAGGCAGGGGCGTGTGTTTGGAGCGGATCCAGTGAAGAATATCGTTCGTGACCAGGTGTCCGTTTAAGTCGCGCAGCAACATGTGATACCCAAGCGGATAGAGCGCCACTTTGTCTGTTTGCGGCAGCTTCTTCGACACCTCTTTGATCGGCAGCGGCGGGATCACCTGATCTTTCGCACCATACAAGAGCAATACAGGAACATCGAGATTTTCGGCGTGGGTATAGGCCGTATCCATCAGCCCCACCATGCCGTAAACCGCGTCGATACGTGTGGATTTCAGAACATACGGATCCTTCCCCATTTCGCGCAGCATAGGGATATTGTCCGAGGCGAGAATCCTGAGATCGCGTCCGGTTGCAGTGTTATCCGGAACCATGTGCGCGAGCACCCACAGTGACAAACGATAAAAACTGTTCATCGTATCATCACCCCACACAGCGGGAGCAACCAGAATCAGTCCATTCACCTTCGGGAAGTCAGGTTGTGCCAGCGCGGAAATTGCAACGGCCCCGCCCATGCTTTCGCCCAAAATATACAGAGGTGTGTTTGGGTGTACTCTTTTAACGGCTTCCACCATATCGGCAAGATCGGCGGTCAAGTTTGGCGTGCCTGCCCACAATCCCGCCTGCGGGTTGCGACCGAATCCGCGCTGGTCAAACGCATACACCCCGACACCCGATTCGCTTAAACGTTTTGCCGGAATTGCAAACGCATTGCTGTAATCATTGAACCCATGCAACGCGACGATGATCGCGGTGGGTTTTTTCTCTGGCATCCACACCTTGATCGGCAGCTTGGTATTGTCGCCGGTTTTGAGGGTTTCCGTGCCAATGAGTTGGGGGGAGAGGGTGTTTTTCGCGTACGGTTGTTCGTGCGGGGTGGCGCAGGCGCTTAGTCCCAAACCCAATAGCAATGCAACGATGATCCCGAAATACCGCACCCTATGTTCCTGCTGGTAGTTGTATTGTAACGTTTTTGTTTTTGTGAAGGCGTTGCTTGTAACGAGATCGGAGGCAAAGCGCAAGCACTAGCTTTATGCCATGCTGCACCGCAAAAACCTCCGCATTTGTTAATAGTTTGGAAAGGATTTTTATGCTAGAATGCAAGGGTAGCTATATGCTTCGGCTCTTCACTAGAAGGGTTTTAAGTGTCCAGGTAGGAACACGAAAGGTGACTTATGAGCACAATGGAACTCATGCTGAAGGACTATCGTCTGACGACAGCGGAGATTCTGTACCACCTTCCAGACCATCCCCGTTTACTCCAGAGTTATGTATGGCAGGAATACGATATGGCGCCGAAGTTTCCGGTGCTGACGAAATTCCTCGATTTCTGGAAGCGCGAGCTGGAAGGCAAATTGCACTCGGTACGAATCATGTCGGTGGGCATTGTCACGGATGCAAAATTTCGCTACGGCCACAGTGAAGTAAGTATTCACTGATCGCCGGTGGTGTCGGTTTCTTACTCCCGTCAAGACCAGTGCTTGACGCAGGGCTTCTTCTCCCTCTAAAACAAGTCCCCACCTAACTGGAGAAAGCCTGTGTTTGTCGTTGCAGAATTAGCGGATCGTGGAGTGGTGGTGGTATCCGGCACCGATCGGCAGGCGTTCCTGCAAGGATTGATCAGTAACGACATACGAAAAGCCGAGGATAAAAAACCGATCTTTGCAGCGCTTCTGTCGGCGCAGGGGAAATTCCTGTTCGATTTTTTTATTGTCGCGCGAAATGACGCCTACTGGCTCGATGTTGAAAAAAGCCGGCTGGGCGATCTCATCAAGAAACTCAATCAGTATAAACTCCGCTCGGCGGTAACGATTGAAGATCGCTCTGCGACGTATCGGGTGTTTGCGGCATGGAGCGAGCCGCATGAGTCGCTTGCCGCAGAGGCAATGCTTGCGCAAGGGGTTGCATATGCGGTGGACGGGATGCTCTATCCCGATCCGCGCCTTCCGCAATTGGGGCAGCGCGGAATCATCAAAACACATGCACCGGTTGCGATCCTTACAAAACACGACCGCGAAGTGGAGCAGAGGCATTATGACATCCATCGCCTGACGCTGGGTGTTCCCGATAGCAGCAAAGATATGATCTCCGAAAAATCCATTCTGCTCGAGTGTGGCTACGATGAGCTGAACGGCGTCGATTATGAAAAGGGTTGTTATGTGGGGCAGGAAGTGACGGCGCGTTCAAAACATCGCGGCACGTTACATAAATTCCTGCATCGAGTAACCACCGATGGTGGCACGCTGCCTCCTTTTGGCACCGTGATTACCTTTGATGGCCGCGAAGTGGGGGATATGCGTTCTTCTAGTGGAAATGTCGGACTTGCCATGCTGCGTATGGATGAGGTGGAAAAAGCCAATGGCTCGCAGACAGGGCTACGCGCCGGCAATATCCCGATCAAAGCGGCGCTTCCGTTTTGGGCAAAACTGCCACTTGAAAAACCCTTAAATTAGGCAGTTTTTTCCTAGCGGATAGCGCTTGCATCTGTATCCGCATGTCGTAACAATACGGCATAAGAGATATTATGCTGACTGTTTCCGCACACACCCAACAGCCGATCGACATCGGCAAATACGAATCGCAGGAACCTCTGACCATTTTTAAGCATGGCGAGGTGCCACTGTTTTTTTATACGCCTAATCAGGGCACCCAGTGGCGAGTGCATACGTTTTATACGAAAGAGCCGGACACCATCGAATGGCTATCCTCGTTTCAGCCTGGTCAGGTGCTGGTGGATGTCGGCGCGAATGTCGGTCTATATAGTGTATTTGCGGCGAAGGTGCGCGGCCTTACGGTGTA
The DNA here is from genome assembly GCA_964520155.1 of uncultured Rickettsiales bacterium. Classification (GTDB taxonomy): domain Bacteria; phylum Pseudomonadota; class Alphaproteobacteria; order Rickettsiales; family JABCZZ01; genus CAZFOM01. The sequence goes on along the minus strand of CAZFOM010000002.1, from coordinate 16,554 downwards.
TGCGTTTGAGCCGGAATCGCAAAACTACGCGGTGCTCAACCGCAATCTGTACTACAACCAGTTGGACAGCAAGGTGCTGGCGTTTCCCATCGCGCTTGCCGATCAGACCAAGGTGGACAATCTGTGGTTATCGAAATTCATCACCGGTGGATCATATAATTCTTTTGCGGATACGACGACGGCGTCTGGTAGACCGCTGCGACAGTCTTTTCGCCAGGGATCTTTCGGCACCACACTGGATAAAATGATCGCGGATGGCGTGGTTCAGGTGCCGGACTACATTAAAATTGATGTCGATGGGATTGAGCTGAAAGTACTCTCCGGCATGGTGCAAACGCTTGCGAATCCGAACGTGAAATCGGTATTGGTGGAGGTGGATACCAATGAACCGAATCATCGTGAGATCATGCAACTGATGAAAGAAAAAGGATTTGGGTTTTCCGACGCGCAGATGATGGAATCGCAGCGCAAGGAAGGGCCATGCAAAGGGGTAGGCAATGTCATATTCATACGCTGAAGAACACGTCATTTATCAGATACTCAACACACCGCTGCGCGAGTATCCGTTTCCGCATGTGTATGTGGAGAACATTTTTCCCGACGATTATTATCAGGATCTGCAGATGAACCTGCCGCCCACATCGGGCTATAAACCGATTACCGATACCGGTAGCGTGATGACCAAAAAAGGCGAAGTTCTGTACGAAAGCCGCTACATCACGGATATTCCGGATTTGGCAAAGCGCGAGGTGCCGGAACGTCAGGTGCAGTTCTGGAACGATTTATCGAACTGGATCATGTCCGAACGATTTCTGCGTACGGTGCTGTTCAAATTCTCAGCCGCCTACAAAGAACGCTTTTCCACGCCGTTCAACACCCAGTTCAAATTGTCGAATGAGTTACGGCTGGTGCGCGATTTTGAGGATTACTCGATCGGGCCGCATACGGACAGCGCCCGAAAAGTGGTATCACTTTTGTTTTACATGCCGAAAGACTGGGAATATGCGAAGCTCGGCACGTCCATTTATATCCCCAAAGATCCCAGCGTCACCTGCAATGGCGGGCCGCACTATGGATTTGGTGGATTTAACCGCGTATTCACCGCGCCGTTCATTCCCAATTCGATGCTGATGTTTTTCAAGACACCGAAAAGTTTTCACGGCGTGGAGAAAATCACTGACAAAGCGGTGGAGCGCAATGTGATGCTCTATAATATCTACTGTGATCCGGTGCCCGAAGTGCTGAAAGGCGAAAAAGTGCTGGCCGTCACGCACTAACGAAAAAACCAGTATCCCAGCCAGATAGCGGCAACGATGGCAGCAAGATCGGCAAGCAATGAGCATCCGATCGCATGGCGCACTTTTGTGATATTCACCGCGCCGAAATAGACGGTGAGCACATAAAAGGTCGTTTCACTCGAGCCTTGGATAATCGAGGCAACGGTTGCGGGGAAGGAATCCGCACCATACGTTTGCATCGTGTCGATCATCATGGCGCGCGCGCTGGAACCGGAAAAGGATTTCATCAGCGCGGTGGGCAGCGCCGGCACAAAGTCTGCATTCATGCCGAGCGCAAGCACGACCCAGCGAACACTGTCCAGCACCAGTTCAAACGCGCCGCTTGCTCGTAGCACCCCGACCGCCACCAGCATCGCCACCAGATAGGGCAATATCCTGATCGCAATCTCGAACCCTTCTTTTGCCCCTTCGATGAAGGCTTCATACACGGGAACTTTGCGAATAAACCCCGTAAGCAGAAACCAGACCACGATTGCGATCAGCGCGAAATTCCCAAGAAACGATGAATAACCGGATTGCATTTCTTTGGGCAGCGTCACAAAAAAACCGATCAATCCCACGAGAAAAACGACGATACTGCCGAGATACAGGAGTATCGTTTTATCGAGCAGGTTGATTTTTTGTATCCATGCCACCGCAAGTAATCCAGTTAGCGTGGATGCGCAGGTCGCCATCAAAATGGGAATGAACACCGACGTTGGATCGGATGCACCCATCTGCGCGCGGTACATGAATACGGACACCGGAAGCAACGTGACGGAGGCGGCGTTTATCACCAGAAACATGATCTGCGCGTTGCTGGCAGTATCCTCACTCGGGTTCAACTCCTGCATCTGCTGCATGGCTTTGAGCCCCATCGGGGTAGCCGCATTATCAAGCCCCAGCACGTTGGCGGCGATGTTCATGGTCATGGAACCGAGCGCCGGATGATGCGGCGGGATTTCCGGCATGAGTCTGGTCAGCAGCGGCGAGAGCAGGCGGGCGAGCGAATCCACGAGGCCTGCTTTTTCGGCAATCTTCATCATGCCGAGCCAAAAACAGAGAATGCCCACCAGCCCCATGGCTATTTCGAGCGAGAGTTTGGCCGAATCGAAAATGGCTTTCACCATGACCGAGAAAATCTCGATATTCCCGCCAAACAGCCATTGCACGCAGGCGTAAACAAACGCGATCAGGAAAAACGAGAGCCAGAGATGATTGAGCATATCAAACAGCTAGCATAGGCGTTGTGGGCTGTCACGGGGGTAAGAGGCCATAGGCCGTGGCGATCCAGTCAAGCAACAAATTCTGTAGAAAAGAAAGAACTGGATTGCTTCCCCCCGCCTTCGCGGGGGTCGCAATGACGGAGGGTAATGTGTATATACTTAGAGTATGAAAAATCCGGCAGTTTATATTTTAGCCAGTGGACGTAACGGTACGCTCTATGTGGGTGTCACTTCCGATCTGGTAGGCCGTGTCTACCAACATAAACACAAGCTGGTTAAAGGATTTACGGAAAAATATGGTTGCGACAAATTGGTATATTACGAAATGCACGAAACCATGGAATCTGCCATCACAAGAGAAAAGCAGATTAAAGCCGGTTCTCGCAAAAAGAAGTTGGAGTTGATTGAATCCATGAATCCGGAATGGCTGGATTTGTATGACTCAATCACCGGCTAATCCGTCATTGCGAGCGAACAACGTGAGCGCGGCAATCCAGTCAAACAATGAAGAAAGAACTGGATTGCTTCGCTATCGCTCGCAATGACGGTGTTGGGTTGCTATTTTATTGGATAAATCCTAATGTATAGACGCAACAAATCCTCATAAAAACCATATTCAATAAAAAAGGTTTTTATGTGACGTGATTAATTAATCTTCGAAAAAGATTTCTTTGATCAGCATCAGCACAAGCGGGTTCTTCGTAAAAGCAATTACCATAGGCAATGCTTTACGAAGCCGCTTAAGCAGCTTCTTCATCAGTTCTCCGAACTAAATGTTAAAAAAAATCCTACAAAAAAGTAGGTACAAAAAACCCGCTAAAGGCAGGTTCTATTTGAGCAAACGCTCAAATCTCGTGACGGCAATTAATGAAAGCCAAGTTTTAGATACAGCTGTGACGTCAAAGTTAATCTATGTTAATTTTTTTCTATAGCAAGTCAAAACAAAAACCCGCGCTCAGCAGGTTTGTTATTCGCTGGGCGCACTTCGCCCCTCTTCGAAAGCCACGTTAAGTGGATTATAGGGTGTTGTCAATGAAACGACAAAAAAATACCCGCAGCAATATGGCGTCAGCGGGTTAAAGATACAAAAACATCACCTTACCTGAAATCGTACATTTTATTTCGCAGTATTCAAGTAAATTGTCACCCCGCATTTATTGCGGGGTCTGCCCTGGATGCCGCAACCAGTGCGGCATGACAAGACAAGTTTTGGATTGCCGCGGAGCTCACGCTTCTCGCAATGACGGAAATAAAAAAGGGAGATTATCTATCAAGATAATCTCCCCTAATTCATTAAATCGTACTTATACAGCCTGTCTTAAACGTAGATGAAATCGGCATTGATAAGGTTGTGGATGCCCTGGAGTTCGATGGTGAAATCCGCGACGAATGGATCGGCTTTAATAATCGTGTTACCGGAAACATACGTGTAGCCTAGTGTGCTTCCACTTCCTGCGCCGAACGCGATGTTGTTAAAGCCAAAGTCGAAAGCAGTGTAGTTCGCCAGATCAAAGATGTCATTTGCATCCCATCCGATGATCAGGTCGCGTGCTGGTGTGTTAGAATCTTCATACGACCGATAGACGAATGTGTCTGCTCCGGAGCCGCCGTTCATCGTGTCAGCGCCCCAATCACCTATGATGATATCCGCTCCGGACGAACCGCCCATGAGGCTATCATTGCCGGTACCGCCGTTAATAAAGTCGTCGTCGGATCCGCCATTGACGGTGTCATTCCCAGCGCTAGCGGTAATTTGGTCTTTGCCTGAGCCGCCTTCGATGGAATCATTATGCTTGCCATCAATATCGGCATTAGAAAAGAGGCGGACATTGTCGAGGGATGCGCCGATATCATCGGCATCTCCGGTAGCCTCAAACGATAGCACGTTGGAGCCATCGCCGGCGCCGCCAATTAGCTCAATCGAATAGGTGAGCATGTTAGTGGTCAATCCACCCAGAGAGCCTATCAATTCGCCACCCCAGTAGACCCTAATGCTGTTGGCCGAAACGCCGTCGGCATTTAAGTCGGCCGCTTCAAAACTCAGTTGATAGGACAGGCCATCATCCGGGCCTAAGATGGTCTGTGATATTCTGATATTGCCCGGAGAAGCATCCATATCCAGCCAATAGGTGCCATCACTTGGTGCGATGCCATTCCAGCCGGCATTCACCATTTCATAGGCGGGATCTGAGTCGAGTGTCCAGTCTGGAAGGACAGGGGTGCTATAACCATAACCCGTTACACTGCCGCTAGAACCCAGCATCTCAAACGAACCGTTAAGAACAAGATTCTGCTTCGTGTTTTCACTGTCTCCATAAATGAAATCATTGCCGCTGCCGCCAACAATCGTGTCATTGCCGGATTCCGCAAAAATTACGTCGTCTTCGCTGCCACCATCAATGATGTCGTTTCCGAATCCCGCGTAGATGAGGTCTCTGCCTCTACCACCGTTTATGCTGTCGTTGCCGTCGCCGCCATAGAGCGAGTCGTCTCAGGAGCCGCCAATGATCGTGTCATTATTGATCGTGCCGTTCAGCAAATCACTTCCTGAACTACCTATGATATTCGCCATAGTCCTTCTCCATCTGTTGTTGTGTTATGTTGGTGTGTTTTTAATTTTTGTTAATTCCAGAAACGCATTTTCTAAGAATTACTTAATTTATTAGGAGGCGCAGAGTAATTTGGTTAGAGTATTGGGTCAACAATGGACTGCTGAGAAATGAATGTAAGGAGAAAAATTGATATATGTGATGATGTTATGCTTTTTTATACAGGCTGTTAACCAAACTATTTAGAATGATTAAAAATATAAAAGTGGTACCAATCAGCCCATTTGTTCGATGAAAAAAGAGATTCGCGCGTCTTAGAGATTCGCGCGTCTTCGATTAAGGGGACATTCGATTCATCCTAGCATGACAGACGAATACTGGTATGAACAAAAACCATCAACCATCAACCATTAACCATCAACCTAACTATGACTTTATCTCCCGAACTATATCGTAACGCCAAAGCCTGGCCGTTTGTGGAAGCCGTCGCATTACTTGACCGCATCGGCGGCAAGTTGCCGGATAAGGGCTATGTGCTGTTTGAAACCGGCTACGGCCCCTCAGGCTTACCGCATATCGGCACGTTTGGTGAGGTGGCGCGTACGACGATGGTGCGTCGCGCGTTTGAGGCAATGACAGGATTTCCAACAAAGCTCATTTGCTTTTCCGATGACATGGATGGGCTTCGTAAGGTGCCGGAGAATTTACCGAATGCGGATATGATTGCTGCCAATATCGGCAAACCGCTCACCTCGATTCCCGATCCGTTCGGCACGCATGAGAGCTTCGGCCATCACATGAATGCGCGGCTGCGCGCGTTCCTCGATGAATTCGGTTTCGAGTATGAATTCAAAAGCTCGACTGCGACGTACAAAGCCGGTGAATTTGATCAGGCACTGCTCACCATTCTCAAGAACTACGACAAGGTGATGCAGGTGATGTTGCCGACGCTGGGGGAAGAACGCGCCTCAACTTATTCACCGTTCCTGCCAGTCTCACCGCGTTCTGGCAAAGTGCTGCTCGCGCCCGTTATTTCTCATGATGCAGCAAAAGGCACGATTACCTATCAGGAAGAAGACGGTTCACACGAGACGGTGCCGGTGACCGGCGGGCATTGCAAACTCCAGTGGAAGCCCGATATGGGGATGCGCTGGGCAGCGCTGGACGTGGATTACGAGATGTATGGTAAGGATCATCTCGTCTCCGCCAAACTCTATGATGCGATCTGCAAAATCGCTGGGGGCAAACCGCCGCAGCAGATGATGTTCGAGTTATTTCTCGATGAGAAAGGCGAGAAAATTTCCAAATCCAAAGGCAACGGCCTCACGATTGATGAATGGCTACGCTACGCCCCGACCGAGTCTCTTGCCTATTACATGTTCCAGAAACCCCGCACCGCGAAGCGCCTCTATTTCGACGTGATCCCGCAAGCGGTGGATGAGTATCAGGCGCATTTGGAGAAATATAATGAGCTTTCAGCTTCCAGCTTCCAGCTTCCAGGATCGGGAAATGAAAAACCTGACAGCTCAAAGCTGACAGCTGGCAGCTTACTTGAAAATCCTGCTTACCACATTCATCGCGGACAGCCGCCGGCATCAGAAGCCAATATCCGGTTTAGCCTGCTGCTCAACATCGCCGCTGCCTGTAACCCAACCGATAAATCGGTGTTGTGGGGATTTATTTCGCGCTATAATCCTCAGGCGAATCCGGCCACATGTCCGATGCTTGATAAGCTCGCGGGGTACGCCGTCAATTATTACAACGACTTTGTGAAGCCTGCGAAAAACTACCGCGCACCGACCGAGCAGGAGCGTAGCGCGCTGAGAGATCTCTCTACCTATCTCACGTCGGCACCGGATACCGCGTCCGCAGAAGAACTCCAAACCGAAGTCTATGAGATCGGTAAACGCCACGCATTTACCGATCTCAAGCTCTGGTTCAAAGCGCTTTATGAAATCCTGCTCGGCCAGCCCACCGGCCCACGCATGGGATCGTTTATTGCCTTGTATGGGAAGAAGGAAACGATTGATTTAATTGCAAAAGCGCTGGGTGGCGAGCTATCCAAAGCGGCTTAGTTAAGGGCTTTTTAACCCTAGCCTGCTAAACTCACCCTCAATTGGGGAGTTATGCTGTGAAGGTTTCTTACTGCACCACCTGCAAAGGCCGTCTGCATCATCTGCAGCAAACCCTTCCGCACAACTTGGAAGCAGAAAAAGATAATCCCGATGTCGAGTTTGTGGTGCTCGATTACACCAGTGAAGATGGTCTGGCAGAGTGGATCAAACAGAATTATTCCAAGGAAGTCGCATCAGGCCGTATCCGCTATGCACGGTACGATGACGGTGAGCATTTCAAAATGGCACACGCCAAAAACATGGCACACCGGCTGGCAACGGGGGATATACTCTGCAATCTCGATGCGGATAATATGGTGGTTCCAAATTTTTCAAGATACCTGAACGAGGTATTCACCAAAAATCCGAATAGCATCATTGGCCGATCGCGAACAAATCCTATACACTATTTGACTACATTAAATCGTAAACCCCTTCCTAGTGTTACTGGAAGAATCGCGATGATGCGTGAATGCTTTGAAGCACTGACCGGATATGATGAAGCATATTCTGCCTGGGGTGGGGATGACGATAATCTCTGCAAACGGGCAGAACAGGGTGGTATGAAACTGGTGCAATTACCTAACGAGTTGGCGGGATCTGCACTCAGCCATTCGGATGATGATCGCGTAGAAAATTTAGCGCCGGATGACAAGCATAAGTCACGAGTGACGCTTGGAAAAACGAAATGGCAATGGAGGCGAGGGAGTCTGGAGCTTATGTTGAGTCATCCAGAACCTCGCGCTAATAGCGATGGGCGGTTTGGATGTGGGAATGTACGCATCAATTTTTCAGATGAAGTCACTTCCATTGATCCAGTCAATGTTCCCAAAAGAACCAAACACACCACCAGAATAGGGTGGGGAGAAACACCAAGCAGTCAGGCGCGATAAGCCTTACTAGTTGTCATACCAGCGAAAGCTGATATTAAGTTTCGTCATTGCGAGCGGCGCAGTTGTGTGGCGATCCAGTTTTCTATGTCATCCCGCATTCATTGCGGGATCCGGCTGGATGCCGCAACAAGTGCGGCATGACAGGTTAAACCATCTAGCTATTGCTCGCGATGACGAGATAAGGTCTTTCATGCAGTACATCCACTCCATTTCCGAACTTGTCCCACACTATGACGCCTTCATTCTCGATCTATGGGGGGTGATTCATGATGGGCAGAAGCCCTATGCGGGCGTGTTGGAGTGCCTCACGAAATTGAAAGAAGCAGGTAGGAAAACCATCCTACTATCCAACGCCCCGCGCCGAGTGAGTGTGGTGGTGGAGGCGATGCACGCCATGGGCATTGCCCGCGAACTGTATGATCAGATCCTGACTTCCGGCGAAGCGGCATATCAGGTGTTGAAAGAGAGAATGGATGGGCAAGCTCTTCCTATCAACCATCAACCATCAACCATCAACTATCTCTATCTCGGCCTTGAAAAAGATCGTCAAATCATCAAAGACCTCGGCTATGTGGAGACAGATGATGCAACAAAAGCACATTTTGCACTGGTGTCACACTTTGCGGTAGATCACCAGCCGATGCGAGAGATCGAACCATTTTTGAATGAGTGTTTAATAAACAAGTTACCGATGCACTGCATCAATCCGGATAGGGAAGTGGTGCGTCAATCGGGTGAGCGAGTAGCCTGTGCGGGGGTGATTGCGGCGGAGTATGAGCGTCGTGGCGGCGAGGTGATCTATTATGGCAAACCGCATCTGCTGGTATATGAAGAATGTTTGCGGCGGCTTCGTGGAATTCCTCGAAGCAAGATACTCGCGATCGGTGATAGCCCACGCACGGATATTGCCGGAGCGAATCGCATGAATATAGATTCGATGCTGGTGACGGGCGGGGTGCTTGCTGCCGAAGTGGGAACACCCGATGACCCAACTTACTTACAAAAAACCGAATCCATACTGATCGAATGTGAAGTTTGTGCGCAGTATGTGTGCGAGCGGTTTGTGTGGTCGTAATTAACGATAGTGACTATTCTTTTTTCGGAAGATTATCGGTAATGAGCTTGCGGATTTCGGGTTTAGTCCAATCCACATACCCTTCAAAGCGCTCAATTTCGTTGCCGTCCACCCCAAGCAGGCTGGTCACCGGCAGTCCCTTAGCTTCAAGCTGAATAAAGGTTTTCATCTGCTGATCACGATACAGCGGCAGATTATTGATGTTGCGCGCTTTGTAGAACTCGCGGATGAGATCCACATTGCCGTCAGCCGATAAGGTTACGACCACCAGCCCGTCCTTGCCGAATTCCCGTTGCAGATCCGAAAGCGCTGGCATTTCTTTGACGCACGGCGCGCACCAGGTGGCCCACAGGTTCAGCAGGATCAGTTTTCCGCGATACACATCGAGATTTTTCGGTTTGCCGTTTCCATCGAGAAACGTAATTTCGAGCTGTTCAAACTCTTCTTTTTCCTTCGCCGGTGCTTCGGATTCGACGGTGGCAGTGGTGGCCGTTGCGCGATGCGTCATATACGTCACTGCTAAAACGGTTGCCAAAACCGCAAAAACCAGTTTGATTACAACAGATTTTTTCAACACCATAGCCCCTCATGAACACGCCCCCTACAAACAAGAAAGATCGTCAAAAAGCAAGTAAAACTGCTCCAAAAGCGAAGGCCAATCCACTTTGGGGTGGCCAGTTTGACTCAGGGCCGGATGCGCTGATGGCGGCGATCAACCAATCCATTGATGTGGATCGGCGGCTATACCGGCAGGATATTGCTGGCTCAAAGGCGCACGCCATAATGCTTGCGAAACAGGGGATTATTTCTGCCAAAGATAATGCGGCCATACAGAAAGGCTTGGATCAGATCAAACTCGAAATCGAGGCGGATACATTCCCGTTTCGTGCGGAGCTTGAAGATATTCACATGAATATCGAGGTGCGGCTTAAGGAGCTGATTGGGGAGCCAGCGGGAAAACTTCACACGGCGCGTTCGCGCAACGATCAAGTGGCGACCGATTTCCGCCTCTGGGTGAGGGATGCGATTGACGTGCTCGATGTGGAATTGCGTAATGTGCAGGCGGCCATGCTTGCCCGTGCGGAGGAATACGCGCAGATCATCATGCCCGGATTTACGCATTTGCAGGTGGCGCAACCGGTGACGTTTGGGCATCATCTGATGGCGTATGTGGAGATGCTGGGGCGCGACCGCGGACGGTTAAAAGATTGTCGCGCGCGACTGAATGAATCTCCGCTCGGGGCAGCGGCGCTTGCGGGTACGTCCTTCCCGCTCGATCGTCATGCCACCGCCAAAGCATTAGGGTTTACCGCGCCTATGAGCAATTCGCTCGACGCGGTTGCCTCGCGAGATTTTGCACTCGAGTTTCTTGCGGCTTGTTCGATCTGCGCGGTGCATCTGTCGCGTCTTGCCGAAGAATTCGTGATCTGGTCATCGGCGCAGTTTCGGTTCATCCATCTGTCGGATCGGTTTACGAGCGGTTCATCCATCATGCCGCAAAAACGCAATCCCGATGCGGCGGAGTTGCTGCGTGCAAAAACCGGACGCATTAACGGTAACCTGATTGCGCTACTGACAATTCTCAAGGGACTGACCTTAGCCTACAACAAGGACCTGCAGGAAGATAAGCCGCCGGTGTTTGATTCCTTCGACCAGCTTTCCCTCTGCCTACGCGTAACGGAAGGCATGGTACGTGATTTTGGCGTACATGCCGATATACTGCGGCATCAGGCTGCGTCGGGGTATTCCACCGCAACCGATCTCGCGGACTGGCTGGTGCGCGAACTGCGTATCCCGTTTCGCGAAGCGCATCACATCACGGCAAAAATTGTGAAGCTGGCAGCGGCAAGCCGTGTGGGGTTGGAAGACGTGCCACTAAAGGACATGCAGAAATTGGATAAACGTATTCATCAAGGCATTTATGATGTGTTGAGTGTCGAGCAATCGGTGCGCAGTCGTGAATCGTTTGGCGGTACTGCACCCAAGCGCGTGCGTGAAGCGATCAAAGCTGCGAGAAAGAAGTATCTATGAAACCCTTTATCTCCATCATCATTGCGCTTGCATTCGCGCTCTCGCTTTCGGCCTGCGGTGTGAAGAAGAATCTCAAACTGCCCAAAGAGGATCCGAAAAAGCAGGAGCGTGTTGTGCCTAAAACGGGCGGGGCGGTGTAAGCAATGGATCACTTTGCTTACCGTGGAAATGAGCTGTTTGCAGAAGATGTTTCCATCGCGGAAATGGCGCGTGAGGTAGGCACGCCGTTTTACTGCTATTCCACCGCAACACTGGCGCGGCATTATCAGGTGTTCGCCGAATCCTTTGCGGGGCTTAATGCTAAAATCTGTTACGCGGTGAAAGCCAATAGTAATATCGCGGTGATCAACACGCTTGCCAAACTTGGATCGGGTGCGGATGTCGTGTCACAGGGCGAAATCCGCATCGCGATGAAAGCAGGTATTGCGCCCAAGGATATTGTGTTTTCAGGTGTGGCAAAAACCGCGGAAGAAATGGCGTATGGGCTGGATCAGGGCATTTTTCAGTTCAATGTGGAATCCGAACCCGAACTGATGCTGCTCGATCAGGTGGCACGGTCAAAGAAGATAAAAGCAGCGATTGCGATCCGCGTGAATCCCGATGTCAACCCGATCACGCACAGCAAAATTTCAACCGGCCAGAAGGAAAGCAAATTCGGCATTCCGATGGAGCAGGCGTTGCCGCTTTATGCTATCGCGAAATCCTTGTCAGGTGTTGATGTGCAGGGTGTATCGGTGCATATCGGTTCGCAGCTTACCAGCCTGCAACCTTTTGCGGCGGCGTTTGAGCGGTTGGCGCAGTTTGTGCGCGCGCTGCGGGCGAACGGGCACAACATCCGTACGCTCGATCTAGGCGGCGGGCTTGGGATTCCTTACGGTCAGGCCGAACCGCCACCGGTTCCTTCCTCCTATGCGGAGATTGTGCGTGAGAAAACCAAAGGATTGAATTGCCAACTGATCTTTGAGCCAGGGCGTTTGATTGTTGGCAATGCCGGCATTCTGGTGTCGAAAGTGATTTATGTGAAGAAAGGTGCAAACCGCCTGTTTCTGATTCTGGATGCGGGGATGAATGACCTCATCCGCCCGACGCTTTATGATGCGTATCACGCGATTGTGCCAGTGATGGTGCGTGAGGATGCGCCCACGGAACTCATGGATATTGTTGGGCCGGTCTGTGAAACGGGTGATATATTCGCCGAGCAGCGCTTGCTCAAAGTTCCCAAACCTGATGATCTGATGGTGTTTCGCTCAGCCGGAGCATACGGCGCGGTGATGAGCGGCACGTATAATGCGCGATTGCTTGTTCCTGAGGTGCTGGTGAACGGCTCCAAATTCTCGATCGTCCGCCGCCGCCCGACCTATGAAGAGCAGATGGGATTGGAACAGTTGCCGAGTTGGTAACTCCTATCAACCATCAACTATTGACCATCAACCCTAGTGAATGTCAATAAACCCGACATACGGCAGCTCACGATAATAATTCGCGTAGTCGAGACCGTAGCCGACGACGAATTTGTCAGGGATCATGAAGCCGCGGAAATCCGCATCTACGGGAATTTCGCGTTTGCCCGGTTTTTCGAGTAGCACGCAGACTTTGATGCTCATCGCGCCGCGTTCGACGATGAGATTTTTGGCGAAGGCAATGCTTTTACCGGATTCCAGAATATCATCCACGATCAGCACATGGCGACCGGCGACATCTTCGGTAATGTCACGGTTGAGTTGTACCTTGGGCGCGGATTTCGTTCCTTTGCCGTAGCTTGACAGTGTCATGAAATCAATCTGCGGGTGCATTCCGATATGATACATCTCGCGCACGAGATCGGAAGTGAACATGAAACTGCCGCGCAGCAGCGAGACAATCATCAGGTTGTTTGGCATACGTTCGGCGATTTCTTTAGCCAGAGCCTTCACCCGTTCACGGATATCGTCAGCGGTATACAGAACGGTCACGTTTCTTGATTCCATGACAATCCTAATCCCTGAGCATCACATCGTAGGGGCTGCCGATATCCAGCCGTACCTGTTTTGTGTTTTTTGACGCGTGAACCAGTTCAATCTGCAGCGTATCACAGGCGATGGATTCCTGCGGCTTGAGCGGTGTGTCGCGCGACATACGCTGACGCTGCGACGTGATTACGTTGCCGCTCGCATCAATGAGCGATACGGTGAGCGCGGGCAGGCGGCGCGCGGTATCCGACAGATTGATGATCTTGCAGGTGATGGTGTAGCGCGGCGCGCCTTTTGCCTGTAGCTTTTTTACGCGAATGTCGGTGAGCGCCACGCCTTTGGACGAATACATGCCCGACAAGGCATAGATCGGTTCGGTCAACGGAAGATATTTGATGACCGAGCCGTGAAACACGGTGCCTGCCGTAAGCAGTGCCAGCACGAGGAGTAACCAGAAAGCGAGCTTCAGTCCGTACGGAGCGGGAGCGCTTTCCGCAGGTGATTTTGTATTCGAGGCGGCAAGCGACTGGCTGTACGCGGATACACCGCTTTCAATCGGGATATCGTATTTCGACAGATCCGGATCGGAAGAAAATGCCGGCTCGGGAGGGGAAGCGGCCTCGGTTTCCGCGGAAGGGTACTGCGGATCCTGATACCAGGTGTAGGAGCAACTCGCGCAGCGCACCTGCCTGCCTTCCGCACCGATGGATTCCGCGGCGACCAGATAGCGTGTCGTGCAGTTTGGGCATGTGAGTATCATGAAAGTGATTGCCCCCAGCGTTTTTTCGTGCCTTTATTCTTCGTCTGTGTAACACATTCGTACACGCAAAATAAAGCAAAAAATCGGGCACTTAGACGAATCATGATCCGGCTGGAAAAAATTTCGATGGGATATCTGAGCGGGCAGGAAGTGCTTAAGGATATTTCGCTTACGCTTGAACCTGGATCGTTTCATTTCGTGTCCGGTGAAAGCGGGGCGGGGAAATCGTCGCTGCTCAGTTTATTGGCACTGTCGCACAAACACTCGCGCGGGAAGATGACAATGTTTGGTCACAATGTGGCGCAGCTCGAGCGGACGCAACTGGCAAAACTGCGCAGCCGCATCGGCACCGTATTTCAGGATTACCGTCTGCTCGATCATTTGACGGTGGAAGAAAATGTCGGGCTGCCACTCAAAGTGGCCGGCGAGCCGTCCGCGCAGATTGCGCAGAAAGTGAAAGAGCTCCTCGCATGGGTGGGGCTTGGTGTCTATCACAAAGCGCGCCCTGAGATCTTATCCGGCGGGCAGAAACAACGCGTGGCGATTGCGCGCGCGGTGATCACCAAACCGGATCTATTGATTGCGGATGAGCCGACCGGAAACCTCGATGCGGGGCTGGCGCTCAAATTCATGTATCTGTTTGAAGCGCTCAATAAAACCGGCACAACGATTTTATTTGCCACCCATGATGAGAACCTCATCTCGCTGTTTCAATATCCGGTGATACGGCTCAAGGAAGGGCGGATTATTTCCTCGCCTCTACAGCGGATTGTTCCAGCCGCGTAGTGGTGGTTTCGATCTGGTCTTCGAGTCGCTGCATGAACGCGCGGGGATCCATTCCGGCGGGAATGGCCGGAAGAAACGCAAGCGTAATAACTCCGGGTGTTTTCACAAACGCATTTTTGCTCCAGCATAATCCGGAATTCAGTGCGACAGGAATGACGGACACATTCGATTGTTTGTAGCGTGCCGCAACAC
>CAZFOM010000002.1:0-1692 GCA_964520155.1 uncultured Rickettsiales bacterium | reverse complement strand
CACCTGACTGGTAAGGCTTCTTTGTGGGAGGTGCGGCGCGCGTGCCTTCGGGAAAGATAATCACCGAGCGCTTCTGCGCGAGTGCGCGGTGAGTGTCCTTGATCATTTTTCGTAAGGTTTTGGCACTGCCGCCGCGATCAATGGCGATACTGCCGACGGCCCACAGATACCAGCCGAAAATCGGAATCCAGAGTAGCTCGCGTTTGAGGACGAACACTGCATGATCGAGTAGCATCCAGAAGGCCAGCGTTTCAAATGCCGATTGGTGCTTGCTTGCGTAAATGACACCACCATTGACAATGTGCTCGCGCCCTTCGATACGGTAGGTAATACCGCAACACAGGCGCAGCAGAAACAACGTGCCGCCGCCCCAGAGTTTTGCAACTTTGGTCGAAGCATAGGGTGACAACAACAAGGGAAATGTCAGAAGGCCAAGCAGCGTTGTCCATAGAATAAAGCCGAGATTGAAGCACGCGGAGCGAAGAAAGATCATCTTGGGTCAGGAGTCATTCATGTTTTAGTACGATATCAAGACAGATAATGTTGATCCTAGACTTATTCTTTTCAGTTTTCCAGAGTCGTCATTCCCGCGCACGCGGGAATCTCACCATCAACATTGCAACAATGAACCCAAGAGATGCCTGCGTTCGCAGGCATGACGATAGGTAAGAAGCGGGGATGCTTGATGTGTATGCCATACTCGCAGCAACATTCAGCCAGTCAGCACCAAGCTCAATCGTAACATGCTACAAGATGAATGAGTCCTGACCCTAAAACCCCAGCGTGCGAGTTACAAACATTACCAGCAGTTTGTGGTACTCAATCAGTTGGATGCGCAGCATATCGAGGTGCACTGTACCGCCTTCTTGTGCGCGCACAGGAATGACGGGATCGGGGATGATGATGAGTGTGGGCATCATGGAACGGAATTCGTAGAGGCTGCGCGGCATATGGTAATTGGCTGTCACCAGGCGGATGCTTTGAATACGTTCTTGTTCTACCCATGCTTTGGCTTCGAGCGCGTTCTGCATAGTGTTGGTTGCCTCCCGTCCGAGCGTGACGTCTGGGGCTTCACCCAAAAAACGCGATAGCTGCGGCTGCGGATTTTGCGACATCAGGTCACGCAACGTCACGCCTTTACCCACACCGCTGATAAGCAGTTTTCGTCCTTTTCCTTCTGCCAGCCGCTCGATGCCTAACTCCACACGCCGCTCGCCGCCGGTCAGCACCACGATGCCATCTGTGATGGTTGTATCATGAGAAGGCGCATCGGGGATCTGTGAGACGAACCATGCGAATCCAACCACCCAGCATACGCTGAGGAAGGCAACCAATGCCAACGAATAAAACAAAACGGAGCGACGCATCAGGGTTTCTGCTTGAGTTGTCCGAGCACGGTAAAACGGGTAGCAAAGGTGGCGATGACGACCACGAGAATCGGTACGCACATAAACAGAATGGCGTGCGCGGAGTAAAAAGTAAATTGTGGCAGCAGCGGCGTTTGCGACTGCACCACCGACCATCCCAGCATGGCATATAGCAACGCACCAGCAAAGCTACCTATGAGCGCACCTTTCAGGGCAAGTAGTGCGACATTCATCTGGAACTGCGCAGCAATATATGCATCCATGGCGCCGATCGAATGGAGAATCTGCACCGCCTTATCATGCAAGCGCACGCTGGTTTTCGCGG
>CAZFOM010000001.1:42832-56434 GCA_964520155.1 uncultured Rickettsiales bacterium | reverse complement strand
TTGATTTGTGGGTTAGATACAGCAGCGAAGATTTATACTATTGATATAAAACAATAATATAAGATAAAATGGTGGAGGGAGAAGGATTTGAACCTTCGAACGCTTGCGCGGGCAGATTTACAGTCTGCTGCCATTGACCACTCGGCCATCCCTCCACAGGGATAAAACTTTCCTACAGTGACATGGCCAAAGAGTGGTCAACTCTTATATGGTTTGCGCGCGACGCGCGCAGGCCACTCGGCCATCCCTCCGTTAGATTTTCTTGGTGCTACGCACCTTAGAAAATCTTACGCCCGCCGTAGCTCGAAAGAGCGAAGGCTGGACTCAAGCAACGCTCTCGCGAGCATTCAGAAAATCTTACGCCCGCCGTAGCTCGAAGAGCGAAGGCTGGGCAATCCCATAAAAGCCGCATATGATTCAACATGCCGCTTCGCAGGGGCGTTTTTCTAGGCTATAGTCCATCCCATGTCAAATCCTAAGAAAACCGTTCATAAATCAGGCACCTACTGGATCTACGGCCACCATGCGGTGTCGGCTGTTTTGCATAATCCTGCGCGCCAGATACGGCGTCTGGTGATTTCGCGCAATGCACTTGAGAAGGTGCCCGGAGAATGGCTCAAATCTTCTCCCAGACAGCCCGAGATCGTGGATGTCACGGTATTGTCAAAGCTATTGCCCATAGATGCGGTGCATCAGGGGATTGCTGTCGAAGTCTTACCGCTCGATCAACCCTCCATGGAGGAATGGATCCTCGCACATCCACAGAAAACACCGCTGTTACTGCTCGATCAGGTGACCGATCCGCATAATGTCGGCGCGATTTTGCGCTCGGCAGCGGCATTCGATGCCGGCGCAGTGATACTCACCAAAGACCATGCACCGCCCGAATCGGCGGTCATGGCAAAATCGGCATCGGGCGCACTAGAGCTTGTTCCGCTTATTACGGTGACGAATCTCGTGCAGTCCATGGAGTTTCTCAAAAAACATGGTTACTGGTGCATCGGGCTGGACGGCGAAGCAAAAGAAACGATTGCACAAGCCAAACTCGGAAGCGATTCGGCTCTGGTGCTTGGTGCAGAGGGAAAGGGCTTAAGGCGACTGACAGCGGAGCATTGCGACCGGATCGTGCGCCTGCCGATTTCACCGCGGATGGAAAGCCTGAACGTATCAAATGCGGCTGCGGTGGCGTTGTATGAAATAAGTAGAAAATGATCATTACCTCAGCCCTTTCGACCTTGTCATGCCAGCGAAAGCTGGCATCCAGCCAAGATAAAACATGGATGCCACATAGCTCGATTTTCCTCACGCTCGCACACTTGCGTGGAAAATCGGCTTCTGGCATGACAACTCACAAAGGGACACCATGAAACGATTTCATATCTCTATCGCAGTGGATAACTATGACGCCTCGGTTTTGGATTATTCAAAGCGGCTGGGCTGTGCGCCGGACACTAAGGTGAAAGGACGCTATGCGCGCTGGCGCACCGAGCTACTCAACTTCACTATTTCCTGCAAACCTAATCAGGCCGGAGGCGTCATTCGTCACATCGGCTTTGAAGATGATGATACGCTAGGTTTTTCTGAACACACTGACGTAAACAGCATCACATGGGAATACTTCTCTAAAAAAGCGCAGGATGAGGAGATAGAAACGCGCTTTAATGTCAGCTGACTTCTAACCCACGCATGTTTCGTGCAACTTAGTATTTTGCAAATACTCCGTAAGTATGACCGTAAAACACTCCGTATCCCCCAGGCGGCGGAACGGTGCCTAACCAAGTAAAAGTATCATCTCTATTATTTCTGTAAGTCTGCACGCCATTGCAACTATACCCGTACCCCGTTACTGCAAAATATTGGGAATCAGCAGACCATCCGATATCGAAAGCAGATCCTCCGCAATCAGGCTGGGTGTTTAACGCGCTGGGCGGAAGAAGTGTAAAAGTTGCTGTTGCACCGCTACCATTACGTTTAATCATCTTTAATCGAGGATGTGCAGAAGGAAGAGCGCCTGCTGTCCACGGCCATGACAAAGCAAGATAATTTTCATCAGGCGACCAAGAAGCATACACCGCCTCTACCGTTATAGTGGGAGTAGTAGATGGAATATATGTAGAACCAGATTTAACATAAAAATAAAATGGATTTGCAACTTCTACTATATATTCACCGCTCGGCGAAAAGTAGGGAACAGATTGAACAGGTGGCCTACCCGATGCATAGAGTGTCGTTGTAGGCACTGCTGTAAATGTATCTCCATTTCGTTGGGCAATTCCAAATACCCATGCAAACCAATCGTTAATCAAATATTGATCATCCGTAGACCAGCGCCAAGTTCCGTAGGGAAAATTTGTTGGTATCGTTAAACGAGTCATTTTGCTGCCGCATCGCTTAAAGATAAACAGGCCATTTGCTGGCGGGGTTCCATAATCACTTGAAGCGACAGCAAGATATTTTCCACTATTTGACCAGTTGGGTGCAAACCCGTTTAATCCGGTTAGACCGGTATTAATTTGACTAACTTGATTGAACGTTTCACCTGATCTCTTGTAAAGAGAAATGATACTGTTCTCGACAGCCGCAAAGTAATTTCTATCTCTTGTCAACGCCATAGCAGCAGATGATGATGGCGTGGGCGTAATGTTGGCGATCGGTAAGAATGAAAATACTCCACCTTCAGACTTGAGTAAAACGGCACTAATTGAGGATGGAGTCGCACCAGGCATTGTGATGACAGCCATAATACTAGAAATATCGGTTGAAGTAGTCACAACATTTTGCACAGGTCGTTGCATCTGCCAGATCATCTGGTAATCGACGATGTCATCGAACTGATCCGTGGAGCTCGCAGGGTTTCGAAATTCTGCACGCTGCACATAGGTTGCGGTATACGGTGTTGCAACTGCGGAGGCGTTACAACTGCAATTACTTTGTTCTCCGGTGTTTGTAGAGCCAGCATTTTTTACAGCACCAGAACGCGTGTATGCACCATGCCCGTTAGGACCATGTGATACCAGTGCATATGCAGCGGACTGCGTTCGAAAATTAGTTGGGCTAGTACCATCGGTGATTTTGCTGCCAGCACATGTATCATCGGCTGGTGTTGATGAAAAACCATTCGTTTCTACGAGCTGAAGATTTGCCGAATATCGGAACCGATTTCCCCATCCATCAAATGCGAAGTCATCAGGAAGTCCTAGGGTTTTGGTGGGAACTTGTCCTTCCACCACAAACCCGTCTGTGCTAGTAAAATTGCCAGTAGCAGCTCCAGCAGTTACATCAATACAGCTTGCAGTGTTTGGCCCCTCAACTCCAAAATTTGCACTGGTGATTGGTAGAGTGAGGCTTGCAGGACAGGGAAGCCTGTCATTGCTTACACGGAATGCCCATAGCGCACGTTCGATGAGTGCGATTTTGTTATTGGTCTGTGCTACGCGCGCGTTTTCAAGCGCATTCACCCCCGCAAGAATACCCATTCCAGTCAGGGTGGCGATAATGGCGATGACAATCGCCAGTTCCAGAAGGGTAAACCCCTCGGAATATGAACGCGACGTGGGATAACGGCTAATATGTGCCATAGTTAAATGTTCTTTAAGAGCATGAAATTCCTATCATTTTATATAGTATCTGGCTATGGTTAATTATTAGTTAATGAATAAGGGATCGGGTAACTATTCGGATCGGTGGTTGCGCGCATGTGACACATGCTTTATGTACGGCGGTTCACAAGAGTAATCGAATGAAATCACATGACATTCTGACCTTCCTGCTGGAAGAAGCCAAACGACAGGGTGCCACCGCTGCGGATGCGGTATGGGTGGAAAGTACCAGCCTCTCCTGCGGGCAGCGGCTAGGGGTACCCGAAGGCATCGAACGCGCGGAATCCACAGGCATTGCGCTGCGTGTGTTTCGCGGACAGAAAATTGCATCCGTTTCGACAGCGGATACGGATCGCACGGCACTTACCGAACTGGTAAATAGAGCCGTATCCATGGCTTCTTTGTCGCCGGAAGATCCGTATGCGCTGCTTGCAACACTGGAACAGTTTGCCAAAACAATTCCCGCGCTGGATCTGGTCGATGCGCATGAACCAACCATGGAATGGATACAGCAACAGGCTTCCTTGCTTGAAGATTCCGCACTGGCAGTCAAAGGGATCCGCAATTCACACGGATCCGAAGTGGGGCATAGTCGCAGTCTCATGACGCTTGCAACCTCGGAGGGGTTTTTGCAGTCGCAGGCCAGCACCAGCACCAGCCTCTATGTCTGCGTGACCGCAGGTGAGGAAGATTGGAAAGAACGGGATTACGATTATTGCAGCGCGCGGCATGTTGCGGATCTGAAATCGCCTGAAGCCATTGGCATTCGCGCTGCCGAGCGCACGCTCGGAAAACTGCGCCCGCGCAAAGTCGCAACCTGTCAGGTGCCGGTGGTGTTTGATCCGCGCGTGGGTGGTCGCGTGATCGGCTCCATCGCATCGGCCATTTCAGGATCGGCAGTTGCGCGCGGAACGTCGTTTCTCAAAGATAAGATGGGACAGCCGGTTGCCTCTTCGGGATTTACCGTTACGGATGATCCACACCGTCTGCGCGGTCTTGCCTCGCGTCCGTTTGACGGCGAAGGGCTTGTGAATCGGAAAATGGCATTGATCGAAAAAGGGGTACTCAAAAGCTGGTTGCTCGACCTGCGTTCTGCTAAGCGCCTGAATCTTGCACCTACGGGGCACGCCGCGCGCGGACTCGGTGCCCCCTCGCCCAGCACCACGAATCTCTATCTCGAAGCTGGCACCCTCTCTAAAACTGCGCTTTTGTCCGATATTAAAAACGGATTTTATGTAATGGATACGTTCGGCGCCGGTTTGAACACCGTCACCGGCGATTACAGTCAGGGCGCGTCGGGATACTGGATTGAAAATGGTGAACTGGCTTATGCGGTGAGTGAACTTACCATCGCCGGACAGATGCAGGATATGCTGATGCAACTTACGGCGGCAGACGATTTGGTGTTCGAGTACGGCACTAATGCCCCCACCTTCCGCATCGACGGTATGACGGTAGCCGGCACATGAGCACACACATGTTTCATACGGGCGATTCGCGCATGATGCCCATCCTCAAACGGGTGTTGCGGGAGTATGTGTTTGCTTACCGCGCCAAAGTAGCGCTTGCCGTGTTGTGCATGGTGATTGTGGCTGCAACTACCGCCGCCAATGCATGGATGATGCAGCCGGTGCTCGATGATATTTTCCTCAACCGCGATGCGCAGATGCTCTATCTCGTACCGATCGCGATCATGATCATTGCCGTGATCAACGCCTCGGCGTCCTACGGCCAGACCACGATCATGCGTGTGGTCGGGCAGAAAATCATCGCGCGGATGCAGACGCAGCTTTTTGAACATCTCATCCATGCCGATCTGAAACTCTTTCACGATCACGCGGCGGGAAGGCTGATTTCGCGTTTCACCAGCGACATCATGCTGATGCGCGCGTCGCTGTCGAGCGCGCTTACCGGCCTGATCCGCGACTCGCTATCCACCGTATTTCTGGTGGGCGTGATGTTTTATCAAAGCTGGGAACTGGCGCTAATTGCATTTACCGTATTTCCGCTCATGGTGTATCCGGTCATCCGGCTTGGCAAGCGGATGCGAAAACTTTCGGATTCCTCGCAGCACGAACTCGGCAATCTCGCCAACCGTCTGGATGAAACCTTCACCGGCGTGCGCATGGTCAAAGCCTATGCGCGCGAATCCTTTGAAGTGTCGCGCGCGAAATCGGTGATCGACCAGCTTTACCGCCTGTATGTCAAAGCCGCGCGGGTGCAAGCCGCCTCCGCACCCATCCTTGAACTTTTCACCGGCGCGGCGATTGCTGCCGTCATCTGGTATGGCGGGTTGCAGGTGGTGGCGGGCAACACCACGCCAGGCGCGTTTTTCTCCTTCATCACCGCGATGATCATGGCCTACAAGCCCGCCCGCAACATGACCAGCATGAACGGTTATGTGCAAGAAGGCGTGGCCGCAGCCCATCGGCTGTTTGCGGTGCTCGATACCAAACCCACGATCACCGACAAACCGGATGCGCGCGCGCTGGAAGTCACGGCAGGGCATGTGCGGGTAGAGAATGTGAGTTTCCGCTACGGCGAAAACATGGGTGGCGTCGAACAGATCACGCTCGATATTCCGCACGGCAAAACCGTGGCGCTGGTGGGTGCTTCCGGCAGTGGCAAATCCACCCTGATCAATCTGCTCCTGCGGTTTTATGAAATCCAGAGCGGTCGCATTCTCATTGATGGGCAGAATATACAGGATGTTACGCTGGCCTCGCTGCGCAGTGCCATGGCGCTTGTCAGTCAGGAGGTGGTGCTGTTCGATGATACGGTGCGCGCGAACATCGCTTACGGAAAGCTCGATGCAACGGATGCCGATATTCATCGCGCGGCGGAAGCGGCGGCGGCGGACGAATTTATCCGCGCGCTGCCCAATGGGTATGACACACTGATCGGGCCGAACGGCGTCAAACTCTCCGGCGGGCAGCGCCAGCGCATTGCAATTGCGCGGGCGATACTCAAGAACGCACCCATCCTGCTGCTGGATGAGGCCACCTCGGCGCTCGATTCGCAGTCCGAGCGCGCGGTACAGACCGCGCTCGACCGGTTATCGCACGGGCGCACCACACTGGTGGTCGCGCATCGCCTGTCCACCATTCAACAGGCAGATCAGATCGTCGTGCTCGATCAGGGACGCATCGTCGAATCCGGCACGCACGAATCGCTGCTTGCGGCGCGCGGACAGTATCACGCGCTCTATTCGACTTATCGCCATCACCACGAATCCGTTCCGGTGTGAGCGATGTCATGGCACGCTCGGTATAAACGCAGCAAAAAAGCGTTGCTCAATAACGGTCTGGTGATGTGGATCCTGTCTCGCCTAATCGCGAGTTATATCCGGCTCGTCTATTATACCTCCACCCGCCAGATTGATACGCATCCGGAGGCGCTGCCCTACATGAACGGCGAAAGGAATGTGATCTTCGCCTTCTGGCACGGACGGCTGCTCATGATGCCGATGATGTGCCCACCGAAACGCCGGATGCATGTGATGATTTCAGGGCATAACGATGGATTGCTGATTGCCCATGCGATGCGCGCGTTCAGGTTTGATATTGTGGAAGGCTCCTCTCGGCGTGGCGGCGCGCAAGCGGCGCGTGGTGGTATCGAGGTGCTTGAGGCAGGCGATAACCTAAGCATCACCCCCGATGGCCCCAAAGGCCCCAATATGACCGTGCAGGCAGGCGTGATCGCTATTTCGCGCCTGACGAACGTGCCGATTGTTCCGATTACCTATACCAGTTCAAGGCATATACGGCTTGGAAGCTGGGATCGGTTTATGATCGCCCTGCCCTTTGGCAGATTGCGGTTTTCGGTCGGTGCGCCGGTGTTTCCCGATCCATCGCAAAGCGAAGATCTGGCGATTTCCCGTTTGCAGCAGATCAAGCGTGAGCTGACTTCCGCGCTCGATGATACGGTGGGTACCGCATGATCCTCACCGCGTATCGCGCATTGTCTGCACTCGCCACACCCTTTTTGCGGGTGATGCTTACGCGTCGTATCGCCCGCGGGAAAGAACTGCCCGAACGTGTAAACGAGAAATGGGGCATTGCATCGCTCGCGCGGCCTCAGGTAAAACTCGTCTGGTTTCATGCCGCAAGTGTCGGCGAGTTACGCTCCATACTGCCGCTGATAGAATGGCTGCTGTCTCACAACCTTACGCTGCACATACTGGTCACCACCGTAACGGTTACATCGGCGCGCCTTGCTGCCTCGATTCTGCCGGAGCGTGCGCTCCATCAGTTTCTTCCACTCGATACACCCCACGCTGTGGATCGTTTTTTATCGCACTGGCAGCCCGATGCCGGATGGCTCACCGAATCCGAACTGTGGCCGAACCTGATCCATACGATGAAGCAACGTGTGCGCGTCTGCGGGATCATCAATGGGCGCATGTCCGAAACATCCTATCGGGGGTGGCGGCGTGTGCCACAGACGATGCGATCGCTGTTGCATGGGTTGCATGTATTTGCGCAAAGCGAAGCGGATGCAGCGCGCTATCAGGCGCTCGGTGCCAGCTCCGTTCACACGCTTGGCAACCTGAAACATGATGCCCCTGCTTTGCCCGTTGATGAAACGGAATTGCACCGCATTCGCCAGCAGATCGGTTCACGACCGGTATGGCTTGCCGCAAGTTTGCATCATCAGGAGTATCCGCTGATAGAAGAGGTTCTCTATCCGGAGCTGCAAAAGCAATTCCCCGACCTGCTCACTATCATCGTGCCACGGCATCCAGAAAAAGCGGAGCGTTTAAGCGCCGTGTTTTCAAAGTCTGCAAGGCGCTCTCGCGGCGAGCCGATTACAAAGGAAGTGGATGTCTATATTGCCGATACAATGGGCGAGCTTGGGTTGTGGTATCGCACTTGCCAGGTCGTGCTCATGGGGGGATCGTTCTTTGCGCATGGCGGACAGAATCTGGTCGAACCGGCGCGCATCGGTTGTGCGATGATCTGTAGCGCCTCGATGTATAATTTTGCCGAAGCCTATCAGGATTTGCAATCCATGGGTGCCTGCATCGAAAGCGATTGGGAGCGCGTAACGGAGGATCTTGCGGCATTGCTGCGCGATCCTGCACGCGTGGCGCAGATGCAGCAGGCAGGACGTGCCTGCGTGGCGCGTTACGCCGGTATTATCGCGCGCACGGGTGAGGCTTTGCAGCAAGCCATGAAATCGGTACTATAGGTTTCATGCGCGCGCCTTTATTCTGGAATCAGGATCAGCTTCTATCTCGCCTGCTCACACCGATCGGGTGTGTGTATCATGCGCTTGCGCGCTTGCGGCGGCAATGCGTCATTCCCCACTCCGTATCCGCACCGGTGATATGCGTCGGCAATCTGGTGGCAGGCGGTGCGGGTAAAACACCCGTTGCCATTGCGCTGTATCATCTGCTTGCGCCGCATCTTTCACACATTGCTTTCGTATCGCGAGGCTATGGCGGTTCGCAGCGATTGCCACTGCGTGTCGATGCGGATCATCATCCGGCGTCACTGGTAGGTGATGAGCCGTTATTGCTCGCACGCACCGCACCCACCTATGTGGGAAAGATCCGGCTTGAAGTAGCGCGCGTTGCTATATCGGCCGGTGCAAATGGTTTGATTCTTGATGACGGATTTCAAAATCCTTCTGTGCGGAAGGATGTATCGCTTGTGGTGGTGGATGGTGGATACGCGTTTGGCAACGGGCGGATGATTCCCGCAGGCCCTTTGCGGGAGCCGGTAGAAGAAGGGATTGCCCGCGCGGATGCGATGATTCTGGTGGGGGAAGATGTGCACGGCGTGAGTGCGCAGATAGGCACTCGCGTACCCATTTTTCGTGCGCAATTGCACATGGACACACAAAGCCTCAAACCACCCAAAAAACTCCTGGCATTTGCAGGTATCGGCAGGCCGGAGAAATTTCATAGCGGTCTCAGGCAAGCGGGCTGCGCGGTCGTAAAGATGGTCGGATTTGCCGATCATCACACCTATCAGGAATCAGACATTCATCGTCTGATCGAGGAAGCAAAACGGCATGACGCCGAGCTTGTCACCACCGAAAAAGATTTCGTGCGGATTCCTGCATCCCTGCGCGCAGGCATTCGCACCGTTCCGCTGACACTCTCGTTTGATGAACCCGACGCGCTCACATCGCGTATTCTGTCCCTGCTGCATGACAAAAAGAATCTTGTATAAGCCGGTTGTCTATGGACTCGAGGCTTTGGCAGCGTGGCTGCTGTTTGCACTACTGCGGTTGCTGCCGCTGGATGTGGCATCGAGTCTCGGTGCGCGCGCAGGGCGCATGATTGGGCCGCACATGAAGGCACACCAATATGCCAGACTGAATCTGCAACTGATTTATCCAAACATTTCTCAGGCAGCACATCAGGATCTGCTGCGCCAAATGTGGGAACATCTGGGGCGTGTACTGTTTGAGTTTCCATTTGTATCCACCCGCGCCATGTCCCGACGTATCGAGATTCAGGGGGCGGAACATTTCCAGGACGCCATGGCCTCGGGCAAGCCGGTGATTTTGTTTTCGGCACATACCGGCAACTGGGAACTGTGCGCAAAAACGGCGTATCTACTGAGATACCCTCTCGTGCTGCTCTACCGTCCGACCAATAATCCGTGGGTGGACAAATTGATTCATCATGTGCGGGGTCAGTTTTATGCGGGCATGTACCCTAAGGGTGTGATTGGAGCCACTCGAGCAGCCAGAGCCATTAAAAAAGGGGCTCCCGTGGGGCTTCTGATTGATCAGAAGATGAATGATGGCATCGCTATTCCGTTCATGGGTGTACCTGCTATGACCGCGCCTGCTATAGCGAAATGGGCATTGCGCTACAATGCGTTAGTGCTTCCAGGCCGTGTGGTGCGAACGCACGGCGCACATTTCCGTTCCATCATCTATCCACCGCTTCCCATCAAGAATACAGGGGATGAAAAAGAGGATACTCACGTCCTGATGCAACAGATCAACGATACGATCAGCGCATGGGTCGCAGAACACCCCGAACAATGGTTCTGGGTGCATCAACGCTGGGGAAAGCCGGCTGAGGTGGCGAAGATGATTGAGGAACGATTATCTGACAGCATCCCTCACCAAGGAAACCATAAGCACTAGTCTGCCTATTAATTAGGCAATTTTTGACTGTTTATATAGATAACAAAATAATGCTGATAAATATCAATAACTAAAAGTAAGCCTAATTTTTACTCATATGATATAAACGCATGTATAATGTTTAATCATGCACGAGCTATGCAAAAAATGCAAAATACCTCTTGCCGACGTTGGTCATTTCCCATATATATCGTCTCAAGAAAGTAACGGCGCATATACAGGGACTACAGCAAGGCAAATTTTACTACCTGCTGTCACATAAAAACCGGCTTTCCATACTTAAATACCGCCAGTCCTCTGGCACTTGATTGGAGCCCTGTTATGAAGAATACCGCCCTGAACTACATCCTTCGGATCGCGCTCATTGCACTGACCTTAAGCGCAACGACCGCCTGCTCGGGTGGCAACACTGGTGGCAACTTCTTAAATGATGCGGATTATCGCCCAGGTACGATTGAATCGACTCTCGATCAGTAAGAACTCTTTGGTTGTTTGGTTAGTTGATATATATAAAGGCCGGATTATTTCCGGCCTTTTTTTATGATGGTTTTATGGCTGCGTCACCATCCTTGAAGGTGACCAGATATTGTTGATCGCTATGCATGTCGGTTCGGCTGGTCACCAGTTTACCCTGGCTGTTTCGCACCAGCGCAAATCCGCGAGCAAGCACATTCTGGTAATTGAGTGCATCCAGTAATTGACTCAGCCCTACAAGACGCTGTGCGAATGTCTCTACACGGCGTTCGATCACACGCTGGCTGCGATCCTGAAGCTGCGAGAGTTTCTGCCCGTCATGAACAATCTGCTGATGCAGCAGACGCGGCGTGAGCATGGCCGCACAGGCCTGCACGCGCTGGGATTTTTTCTGCAAAAAAACCGGCAGCGCCAGCCGTAGACGTTCCTGCCAGTCATCAAGTCGCTGCGTGTAATAGTCTATCAGTTGCAGCGGGTTGGGTAATCCGCGCGAAAGTCCCTTCACCCGCTCTGCAGCGTCCATGAGTCGCCGCGCCTGAGCCGAATCCAGCCGGTGCGCAAACATGGATATCGTCTGTTGCAGTTCCGCGCGAACAGGAACCCCTTTTTCCGCTGCGGCCGTAGGGGTGGGTGCGCGATGATCTGAGGCAAAATCAATCAAAGTGGTATCGGTCTCATGCCCAACCGCAGAGATCAGCGGGATCTCCGATTCCGCAGCGGCGCGCACCACCACTTCCTCATTGAACGCCCAGAGATCCTCAAGCGACCCGCCGCCGCGCGCGACGATGAGTAGATCTGGGCGAGGGATGGTTTGTGACGGGGGGAGATAGGTGTCAGCTGTCAGTTGTCGGCTGTCAGCTTGATTACCTGAAAGCTGAAAGCTGAAAATGGTTTGTGACGGGGGGAGATAGGTGTCAGCTGTCAGCTGTCGGCTGTCAGCTTGATTACCTGAAAGCTGAAAGCTCCCAGCTGGAAGCTGATTGAAGCCTTTAATGGCTGCTGCTATCTGCTCGGCTGCCCCCTCGCCTTGCACCAGCACCGGCCAGACGATCACATGCAGCGGAAACCGCTCGGCTACACGGTGCAGAATATCGCGGATCACCGCGCCAGTAGGCGAAGTAATCACGCCGATTATGCGGGGAAGATAAGGAATCGGGCGCTTGCGCGATGGATCGAACAAGCCTTCGGCTTCGAGTTTCTTGCGCCGCGCTTCGAGTAACGCCATCATCGCACCGATGCCGGCAGGTTCCATGAATTCCACCACCAGCTGGTAATTCGAGCGCGCCGGATAGGTCGTGAGTTTTCCGGCGCAGACCACCTCCAGCCCGTCTTCTGGCTTAAACGGGAGCTTGCCCATTACGCCTTTCCAACAGACGCCGTCCAGCACCGATTGTTCGTCTTTCAGCTTGAAATAGGCGTGCCCCGAGCTGCCATGTATTTTGAAGCTCGACAGCTCGCCTTGCACCCGTACGTAGCCGAACTGGTCTTCCACCGCGCGTTTGAGGCGTGCCGACAGCGCGCTGACGGTGAGTGTTTCGTGATTATGGGTTCGCTTGATTTCTGGCATGATTCGCGCTACACCACGGCATCTTTTTTCAGGTGGATGCGCGCATTGAATACGAGCGCATTCGCAAACACAAGTGATAAACATACACGCTCAATCTTCGTCTATGAAAGTTCTGGTCATTGGTTCCGGTGGACGCGAACATGCGATCTGCTGGAAACTCAAACAATCGAAAACCCTCACCGCTCTGTATTGCGCCCCGGGCAATGGCGGCATCACGCAGGTAGCCACCTGCGTGCCAATCACCACGCATCAGGACATCCTCGCCTTCTGCCTGAAGGAAGGGATCGAGTTTGTCATGATAGGCCCCGAAGCGCCGCTGGTGGAAGGTCTTGCGGATACACTTCGAGAACATGATATTCTGGTGTTTGGCCCTTCCAAGGAAGCCGCACAGCTCGAAGGCTCCAAGGGTTTCATGAAAGATCTCTGCCAGAAATACCGCATCCCAACCGCCGAGTATCAGCGCTTTACCGATCCGGTGCTCGCGCAGGCCTATATTCAGCAAAAAGGCGCGCCGATTGTGATCAAGGCAGACGGGCTGGCCGCCGGCAAGGGCGTGGTGGTGGCGATGGAAATGAAAGACGCGCTCGATGCGGTCGATTATATTTTCGATGGCAAATTCGGAGCAGCAGGCAAATCCATTGTCGTTGAAGAATATCTTGAAGGCGAAGAAGTGAGTTTCTTTGCGCTGTGTGACGGTAAACACGCGATCGGGTTCGGTGCCGCGCAAGATCACAAGCGCGTGGGCGACGGTGATACTGGCCCTAACACCGGCGGCATGGGCACCTATTCGCCGGTGCCCATCTTTACCGAGGCACTGCAAAAAACCGTGATGCAGACAATCATCAAACCCAC
>CAZFOM010000001.1:41370-42822 GCA_964520155.1 uncultured Rickettsiales bacterium | reverse complement strand
CCATGCGCGAAGAAGGCATTCCGTTTCAGGGTGTGCTGTTTGCCGGACTGATGCTCACCGCCAAAGGCCCCAAACTGCTGGAGTATAATGTGCGCTTCGGCGATCCCGAAACACAGGTGCTCATGAAGCGCCTCAAATCGGATGTGCTTTCCGTGCTGGTGGCCTGTGCAAGAGGACACCTTGAACATGTGCCGATTGAGTTCCACGACGATGCTGCCGTATGCGTGGTCATGGCCGCTAAAGGCTACCCCGAGGCCTATATGAAAAACACGGTCATCCACCAGTTGGATGAAGCCGCTGCCATTCGCAATGTGCAGGTATTCCACGCAGGCACGGTGTTCAAAGACGGGCAATATCTCGCTGTCGGCGGCCGTGTGCTTGGGGTCACAGCCTGTGGTGCCACACTTGCCGATGCACAGAAGAAAGCCTATAAAGCGGTGGATGCGATTGACTGGCCAGAAGGGTTCTGCCGAAGGGATATCGCGAAGAAAGCGCTCGCCGTAAAAGGGAAATGATACACGATGTTCGCCTTCTCAGACAGTAACCCACCTTTTGCTCCGACCTACTATAAAATCGCAGCCGCCGCTCTGGATCGTGCTTTGCCAAAAGATGAGGTTGCTGTGCTGAATGTCACTAAACAAGATCGAGAACGTATTCTCCATGAAATATGCGCATTGATCCTCTGTCGTAAAGATCTGGGAACCAATCTATATAATCCCGAATTCACCGATCGCATTCGTAAAAACTTGATCGACTCTCTAGCGAGCGTGATGATCGCGCCAGACACTTTAGGTAGCGCCGATGTAGAATTCTACGATCGTATTGCTAAAGACAAGGTGGACACCATACAAAAAAGCATCGATGAACAATTACAATCCAACACACAATCTGTGAGGAAACGATGAGCACGATTGAAAGTAAAATTGCATCCTTGGGATATACGTTGCCTGTGGTCAGCGCGCCGGCAGCAAATTACGTTCCCTTCACCCAGTCCGGGAATCTGATTTTCCTCTCCGGCACCTTGCCAATGAAAGACGGTAAGCCGCAATTCATCGGAAAACTCGGTGCGGATGTATCGCTGGAGCAGGGGCAGGAATGTGCGCGTCTGTGCGGTCTCAACATTCTGGCGCATCTAAAAAATGCCTGCGGCGGCAATCTCGATAAAGTCAAAAAACTCGTTCGCATGGGCATTTTTGTCGCTTCCGCAAATGGGTTCACGGATCAGCCAAAAGTTGCCAACGGCGTGTCGGATCTGATGGTCGGCGTGTTCGGCGATGCGGGTCGTCACGCACGGTTTGCCGTAGGCGTGAGTGAATTGCCCTTTGGTGTTGCGGTAGAGGTGGATGCCACGTTTGAAGTATAATGCGAAGCGATGACCGTCACCGCGATTATTGTGACCTATAACAGCGAAGCGGTCATCACGGATGCGCTGGATGCACTGGAGAACGATCC
>CAZFOM010000001.1:33711-41360 GCA_964520155.1 uncultured Rickettsiales bacterium | reverse complement strand
ATCCGAATATAGCCTCTATCCTCGTAGTCGATAACGCGAGCACAGACGGCACCACCTCCAAAATCAAGGCGCGTTTTCCATCAGCCACCATCCTTGCTAATTCGGAAAATGAAGGATTCGGTCGCGCTAATAATCGCGCGCTTGAAATCGTACGCACACCGTTTGCACTGCTCGTAAATCCCGATGCCGTGATAGGACGTGGCTGCGTGTCATCGTTGCTAGAAGCGGCAGAGGCCTTCCCCGAAGCAGCCATTCTCGCGCCGAAACTGATCGGCACGCATGGCTCAGTGCATGAGAGTTTCAAACGCAATGTATTTCACCGTGAAGCAAACAAGGATCGTTTCCACCTGCCAGATGCGCCCTGCTGCGCGGAGTTTCTGTCTGGTGCGGTATGGCTCATGCGGATGGAGCATATTTCACGCGTCGGTTTTTTCGATCCGAAAATTTTTCTGTTTTACGAGGATGATGATCTTTGTATGCGCACGCGCGAGGCAGGCTATAGTCTGGTGTATGTACCACAGTCCGTGGCATATCATGCGATGGGAAAATCCTCACCCGCCGACGCCGCGATGCTGTTTTTCAAACAAAAACACATGATGCTGGGGCGGTTATATCTCGAAGAAAAATACCGCGGAAATGACGCGGTGAAGCGCTTGATCCGAAAACTGACATGGAAAAACCGCTTGCGCCTTCTTGGTGCGCGAATCACTTTCCAGCATCGCAAGGCACTTTATTACCGCGCGCGACTCTCAGGTATTGCTGCCTTTGGCTTAACGGCGATCCAGTGAATAGGTACTCTTATCGTCGGTATAAACCGTGTCATCCGCAGCATACGGCATATCAAAATACATATACAATGTATTGAGATCAGGACTCTGACCGGAGAACGCGTTGAAATCACCAATCACTTGTCTTGAGAATACCGGAAATACGGAGCGGAATGTATTGTGATACCTCACCGTGAAGCGATCGGTATAGTTGGGTTTGGAGATGACGTTGACTACCACGACGCCTCTTGGATTCAGCCGCGCCTTCACCTGCAATAAAAATTCGCGCGTGGTGGTTTCAAAGGGAATCGAGATCACATTGGTGAACACATCCACTAAAATCACGTCGTACTTTTGTTGATCGCGATAGAGAAATGCGCGCGCGGATGCGGGCACAAACTGCTTGTTGGGCGCAAGCGGTTTTTTCATGAAATAGGTTTCCGACACTGCTTTCAGTGCCGGATCAATATCCACATAGGTATAGCGATTAAAGGCATCATCCTGGCCAAAGGTGAATCCCCCCGCGCCGAGCACCAGAATGTGTTTCGGCGTTCCTGATGTGGGCAGGTGTCGGATCAGGATGTTTTCGAGATAGCGAAGATACTCGAACCGCTTCTTCGGATCGGCGGTGTATTTGGAAGACATACTGCGATTCAGTTTCATATAACGCGCATCCGGTTCCCCCTCCACATCCTCCACCACCGCCATGTTGTAGTTATTGTTGGAAACCACGTTTAGCTCTTTCATGATGGCATCGCCGTTGATGGCAAAAATCATGGTAAATAGCAGCAGTGCAAAAATCACATCGCTGCCAAAGCGCTCGCGTGTGAGCAGAAACACCAGCACCACTAACATACCGAGCGTGATGATCACAGTATTGTGAACGCCGATGGTCGTCATCAGCACCAGCGTCGATACAATGGAGCCCAAAAACGAGCCGGCGGTGGAGAAGAACAACATTTTGCCGGTAATTTCGCTCAAGGATTTTTGCGAAAAATAATTGCTGATCAGCGGCACGGTCTGCGCCAGAAGAAATGTCGGATAGACCAGAAACGTGAGTCCGTAAACGATTGTTTTGGTGATGTGATGCGTAATGCCAAGCCCCGCCAGAAGCGCAAAAAACAATTCTAAAAACACATAGGAAAGCCCGAATCCTAATATGATGAGCGACGTAAACAGGTTTTTAAGCAGGATCGTGCGGATGGTGACGGGCTGTTTAGCGGAACGGGAACGTTTTCTTTCCTTTGCATAACGCTGCCCGCCCACATGGTATCCGATGGCAAGCGGAAGCAGCACACAGCTGATGATAATCGCAATCACTTCCGTGCCACTGCCGACAAACGGTATTAACAACCGTATCGCCAGCAGTTCTGTTGCCAGTACCACATAGCCTTCGAGTAATATGGTCAGAAACAGGAGTTGATTTTTGGAAATACTCATGGAAATAGTAAACACTTGCTCTATCGCTTCTGGGCATATTACAAAAATTATTATTAAAATCAATGCGTTATATTTTTACTAAAATTTTGTCAAAAATTAATAAACATTAACATTAAATTAACCATCTCCATGGTGTAATGGGTGTAAGGGATAAACCTATCTGGTAAAGAACAGGGCTATGAGCGTTTCCCGAGACACATTGGAAAAACTCCAGAAAGAACCTTCCGCTAAGGCACGCGCGCAGGTCGCGCGCGACATCGGCAAGGATTACACGTCGCGCAACTATAATCGCAGCGAAGAAGATATTGCGGAAGAAATTTTCCGGATCCTGTCGCGCGATGCGGAAGTAATGGTGCGCAAAGCGCTGGCAGAGGAGATTTGCTATTCCATCGACCTGCCGCGCGATATTGCACTCAAACTCGCGCACGATGTCGAGGAGGTTTCGGTGCCTTTCCTCAAACATACGGCAAGCCTGAGTGAAGACGATTTGATCGAAGTAGTGGTCAGCACCAAGCGTGCCGCGGTGCTACAAGCCATCGCCAGCCGCGAAAGCGTGTCGCAGGAACTTGCTTCCGCATTGCTGTTTCGTCAGGATATCGATGTGATTCGCACACTGTCTAAGAACCCGAATGCTTCGCTGCATCCGGAAGACGTACAAGATCTGCTCGCCCATCCCACCGTGGTACAGGACGAAACCATTCTCGAAGCGCTCGTCGAACGGGGCGGGCTGCCGGTCACGGTCGTGGAAAAGCTGTTCTCCGTCGTATCGGATGCGCTGAAATCGCAGCTTACAGAACGGTATCATCTGTCACAATATCTGGCTGAGGATTCCGTGCGTTCGGCGCGTGAGCTCGCCACACTCGGTATTTCGCAGAATCGTCCGGTGGATGTGGAAAAACTGGTGGATCAGCTGCATCGTAAAAAACGCCTTACCTTCTCCATGATCGTGCGCGCACTGTGTCAGGGGGATTTGCGTTTCTTTGAAGCGGCCATGGCAAAACTCGCAGATATCCCCACGATCAACGCCCGCATCCTGATCATGGATCCTGGCGCGCTGGGATTTAAGTCTCTCTATCAAGCCACCCCGATGCCAGCAGGATTTATGGCGGCTTGTAAGGCAATTTTAGACATTGTGCTTGAGCACACCGATTATGGAAAAATTGCGCGGAAGGATATTCGTCAGCGGATTGTCGAACGTTTGATGGAAACGAATCTCGCGGATCAAATTGACAATCTCGACTACATGGTGGCATTACTGGGACGTATAGACCGCCATGATATCACCTACCACTAACCTCGATTTGCCTCCACGGCTGCAATTATCGCAGCAGGATGTCTCGCGCCTGATCACCGAGCAATCCCCTAATGTGCGTCTGGATGTGATGCAGAAAATCGCAACCAGCTATCAGGCACAAGTCTTTGATGCCCGCGAGATCGCGATTGCCGAACAGATCTTCCGCATCCTCACTAAAGATACGGAGATCCGCGTGCGCGCCGCTTTGTCCGAGCGCATCAAACAAGATCCGAATATCCCCAGGGATATTGTGCTAAGCCTCGCGCATGACGCGCGCGAGGTGGCATTGCCGGTGATTGCATTTTCGGATGTGTTAAGCGATGCCGATCTCGTCAATATCATTGAGCGCAGCGGCGAGCTGAGCCGTCTGATCGCCATTGCGGGTCGCAAAACGGTGTCGCAGCGGGTCGCATCCCACCTGATCGAAACCCATGAATCCGATGTGGTTTCCACACTGGTGCGTAATGAAGGCGCGGATATCAGCGAACGCAATTTTCAGCAGATTGTGGATGTTTTCTCTGCCGATACCCCCGTGCTGCAAGCGCTCGCCGAACGCTCCTCCGTGCCTTACACGGTCGTTGAAAAAATTATCCACCACGTCACCGACTCGCTCGCATCGGAGCTGAAGCGAAAATACAAATTGTCCGAGCCACAACTACGGCAGGAGACCGATCGCACACGCGAACTGGCCACTTTGAAATTGACGGAAGGGCCGGTCGCTCCGCACGAAGTGGAAACGCTGGTGGAACAGCTACACAGTTTTAACCGTCTTACGCCTTCGATTATTCTGACGTCACTGTGTCGTGGTAATATGAAATTCTTTGAAACCGCGCTTGCGAAATTGTCGGGCATTCCGGTGGAAAATGCGCGCATTCTGATCGGCGATCAAGGGTCTTTGGGGTTTCGCGCATTGTATGACAAATCGGGTCTGCCCGAAAGTATGTTTGACGCAGCAAAAGTCGTGCTGGACGTGGTGTTGCAAGTCGGTGAGGAAGGCTACCAGCGTGGCAGCAAACATTATGCTAACCGCGTCGTCGAGGGGATTTTAGCGCAGACGGGTAGTCGCGAGATCGAAAACATCCCGTATGTGATCGCACTCATTCGCCAGAACGCGGCAGCGTGAGCAGATACCCGAGCGCGTGGCCGGCAATCCGCATTTTATCCCATCCCCCAAGACGCATTTTTTCTTCGCGAAGATAGGCACGACTCTTCATCACACGCGCAAGCAACCGTTCATAACTGTCACGCATTAATAACGCAGGCAGCAGGCGGCGCGCAAAGCGATGCGGCAGTTCCGAGCGCGTGCGTTCAAAATAGGCACACGCGCGATCGTGCAGAATAGTGGCGATGCTACCCAGATCGGAAGGATCGGATGAATTCGGCTCGATGTGGTAACGCGCATACCAGGACAGCGGAACATAGTTTCGGTTTTTTTTTCGATCACTGGTCAGATCACGCAGGATGTTGGTAAGTTGCAACGCATGGCCTAAGGTGACCGCAAAGCGTTCGCAGGAAGGGTCACTACCCGCCATGATACGCGCTGCCAATATGCCCACGCTACCGGCCACGCGGTAGCAATAAGTTTCCAGAGCGGCTTCATCGGAAATCTCAACGGAGGGCGCGCAATCGGTTTCCATCCCGAGCAGCAATTCCTGTAGAGGCGTGTAAGGCAACAAGTAGCGCTGCATGACATCCTGAAGTGCTCGCGCTTGCGGGTGTTGCGCTTCACCACGCTCCATGCGTCGGATCTCGTCCCGCCAGAACGCCACATTGGCCTGCGCCTCCGCAAGTGACTCGACTTCATCCACACTATCATCCACCACGCGGCAGAAACGGTATAGAGTCAGCAGATCCTCGCGCCGCTCTAAGGGCATGAAACGCATGGGCAGAAAGAAGCTGCTCGTGTGACTGGTATCCGGCGGAGCAAGAGTCATCGGATCGCTCTGCCAAAGAGCGCGCGAAACCCGCATCTTGCATAGTGCCAGATGCCTAATGTGACCCGTGATTTGAGCGGATCACGCTCTAGCAATTCCTGCAATAACGCATGGGCGATCTGCAAAATCCAATTCACTTCCACTCGCAATCTCCAGTTAGCAGTATAGCGCTCGAGCGGTCGAGCACGATCCAGCAATACACGCGTGGCATCGAGCGTCTGGTTGATAACGATCCGCAGACTCGCCGTGGTGTAGGATTTCGCGAAATCCTCCTCAGGCACTTTGGCCTGCTCAAGCCAGACCTGCGGCAGGTAGATCCGCCCCAATACGAGATAATCTTTCGATAGATCCTGCACATGATTGAGAATCTGGAGCGCCATGCACAGATGGTCAGCCGCTGTGCGATCCATCCGCTCCTCTCCCACGAGATCAAGATACGCTCTGCCGATGGGCGCCGCCGAACGCTTGCAATACTGCATCAGTTCATCCCAGTCGTGGTAGCGCGTTTTCTCCGTATCCTGAAGGAACGCAGACAGTAAATCACGCCCATGCGTGACCAGTCGTGGGTGGGTTTTGCACAGCGATAAGAACGCCTGTGCCCAGTCCGGTGCTTCGTAGGTTTTTCCGCTTGCAAGCGCCTCATCCAGCACGATTAGTCGCTTACGCTTCTGCTCTTTGGGCAGCACGGCATCGTCGGCAATATCATCCGCACCGCGCGCAAACGCATAGAGCGCAAGAATAGAAGCGCGCCACGTTGCAGGCAGCAAAAAGGATGCCACCGGAAAATTTTCTCTATAATGTCTATCAGAGCTTGGTATATACTTCTCTTTCGTGAGTATAGATCTTGGGAACTATAGTCGTTTAATTTTATCATTTCTGGTTAGCGAAAATGAGAAGTTTTGAGAACCGCCGCGCTAATGTACATACGGGTACATGCGCAGCGGAAGCGCAAAAACTTCTCGTTTGCAGCAACCAGAAATTATAAGGGTAAATGACTATATGTGCATACTCACATACCATTCGCAAGGTAGAAGCCTTGCTCATTCTTAAGGAGCCATACGGAACATGTCCTTCACCCGCATCGCCTGCATTGCCGATACCTCGGAAAAAGCGCAGAAGGCGTCTCGCGAGCTGCACAAGCGCTATGATTTCGTGAGTTTAAGTCGTCCGAGCAAATCGAAAGCGCGGCGTAAAAGCAGCGAGGTCGATGCGATTGTGGTGCTCGGCGGCGATGGGTTTATGCTGGAAGCATTGCATAAATATATGAATCGCGGAATCCCGATGTACGGGATGAATTGCGGCACGGTGGGCTTTCTCCTAAACAGCTATAACCCTCACAACCTGATCGAGCGCATCCACGAAGCGCGTGTCTCGAAACTCCATCCGCTGCGGATGTTCGCACGCACGCAGAATGGAAAACAACAGGAACTGGTCGCCTTCAACGAAGTATCGCTGTTTCGCCAGTCGCATCAGGCCGCGCGCATCCGCGTCACGGTCGATCATGTGGTGCGGATTCAGGAAATGGTGTCGGATGGGATTATGGTCGCAACGCCTGCGGGTTCTACTGCTTATAACTTTTCCGCAGGAGGCCCGATCTTGCCATTTTCCGCCAACCTCATCTGTTTAACCCCCATCAGCCCCTTCCGTCCGCGTCGCTGGCGTGGTGCTCTCCTGCCGCATACATCCAGCGTCATGTTTGAAATTCTGGAACCGAAAAAGCGCCCTGTGAGCGCCGTAGCCGATTTCACCGAGATCCGCGACGTTGTGTCAGTCGCCATCTCCGAAAACACCAAAACCACGCTCTCGCTACTCTTTGACCCCGAACATGCGCTTGAAGAACGCATGGTCAAAGAACAGTTTATGTATTGATCGCTATCGTCATTCTCGACTTCGCATCGCGAATGTCGAGAATCCATAGAGAGTATAGCGATCCACAATCTGGATTCTCGGTATTTGCTTAAAGCAAAACCGAGAATGACGCCGCGTCATGTGTCTGTATTCACAAAGTTAGAGCGTTTTCCCATTGAAAACCTGCAATTTTAATACTTCCAAATGCCTGTAAAATAGGCTATACGGCGGCCTCCATTTATAGTGCATTCAGCTTGATTGCTCTTCAAAAGAAAGCAATGCAAGCTGGATAAAAGCACTATAAATCCTATAATTATTGTCATTTCTTAGAATGACAATTGCCGCTAGGAACACCATCGCCATGAC
>CAZFOM010000001.1:0-33701 GCA_964520155.1 uncultured Rickettsiales bacterium | reverse complement strand
TGGCAAAACAACCCTCATTGACCAGCTTTTCCGCCAGTCCGGTACGTTCCGCGATAATCAGCAGATTGCCGAGCGCATCATGGATTCGAACGATCTCGAAAAAGAGCGTGGAATCACCATCTTAGCCAAATGCACCGCGATCCAGCGCGGGGATGTGAAAATCAACATCGTCGATACCCCGGGACACGCGGATTTCGGCGGTGAAGTCGAGCGTGTATTGTCGATGGTGGACGGGGTGCTTTTGCTGGTGGACGCTGCCGAAGGCCCGTTGCCACAAACCAAATTCGTGCTCACCAAAGCACTCAATCTCGGGATCCGCCCGATCGTGGTCATCAATAAAATCGACCGTTCGGACGCCCGCCCCGATGAGGTGTTAAACGAAGTGTTCGATCTGTTCGTGGCGCTTGAAGCATCTGAACAGCAGCTGGATTTCCCGATTCTCTACGCCTCGGGTCGCAATGGTTGGGCGATCAAGAATCTGGAGGACGAACGCGGCAATCTCGATCCGTTGTTTGATCTCATCATCGCCCATGTGCCACCACCGGATGTGGATATGGACGCACCGTTTGCGATGCTGTCTTCGATCTTAGGCCGTGACTCCTATCTGGGTCGTGTGCTCACGGGGCGCGTGTTTTCCGGTATCGCCAAAGTCGGGATGCCTTTCAAAAGCATGAACCTCAAAGGCGAAGTGATTGAACAAGGGCGCCTGACCAAACTGCTCACGTTTCAGGGTATCAAACAGGTGCCGGTGAATGAAGCGGTTGCGGGTGATATCATCTCGATTGCAGGCGTGGAAAAAACCACGGTATCGGACACAATCTGCGATATTTCCTGCAACACACCGGTGCAATCCACCCCGATTGACCCGCCCACCATGGCCATCACGCTCAGCGTGAATGATTCGCCGTTTGCAGGGCAGGAAGGTACGAAAGTCACTTCGCGTATGATCGCACAACGTCTGTTTGACGAGGCGGAATCGAATGTTGCCATCACGGTAAAGGAAACCGACGGTAAGGATGCGTTTGAAGTCGGTGGGCGCGGCGAGTTGCAGCTCGGCGTGCTGATCGAAACCATGCGCCGCGAAGGGTTTGAACTTTCCGTGTCGCGCCCGCGCGTGTTGTTCCAGAAGGACGATCATGGCAACCTCACCGAGCCGATGGAAGAAGTGCTTGTCGATGTGGATGAAGAATTCACCGGCACGGTGGTCGAAAAAATTTCGCTTCGCAAAGGCGAGATGCAGGATATGCGTCCCTCCGGCGGCGGCAAAACCCGCATCACATTCCTCGTTCCTTCGCGCGGGCTGATCGGCTATCAAAGCGAGTTCTTAACCGATACGCGCGGCACCGGCATCATGAACCGGCTGTTTCATGGCTACGGCCCCTATAAAGGCGATCTGGCGGGACGGCGCAACGGCGCGCTCATTTCCACCGATCAGGGCGAAGCCGTGGCCTACGCCATCTTCAACCTGCAAGATCGGGGCATCATGTTCGTAAACCCGCAGGATAAGGTCTATCAGGGCATGATCGTGGGAGAGCATAACCGCGATAA
This sequence comes from uncultured Rickettsiales bacterium, assembly GCA_964520155.1. Classification (GTDB taxonomy): domain Bacteria; phylum Pseudomonadota; class Alphaproteobacteria; order Rickettsiales; family JABCZZ01; genus CAZFOM01. Next base: position 32,153 of record CAZFOM010000001.1, on the reverse strand, counting down.
TGATCTAGAGATCAACGTGCTGCGCGCCAAGCAGCTCACCAACATCCGCGCCGCCGGTAAGGACGAAGCGATCCGCCTCGTGCCGCCACTGCGCATGACACTCGAGCAGATGATTTCCTACATCGAGGACGATGAACTCGTGGAAGTCACCCCAAAATCCTTGCGCCTGCGTAAGAAACAACTCGATCCGAACGAGCGCAAACGCGCCGACCGCGCCAAGAAAGACAAAGACGCTGCGGCTTAGTAGGGGTGTCCTTAGTCCTCAGTCCTCAGTCCTTGGTCTTTGGTGTGTAGTAGATCGTCTTGTTGAGGCAATCTATACTTAAAATCCACCAACGTTACACATACAGCACTATTCAAACCCTACACTCATGACTAGGGACTAGTCATGAGGGACTAGGGACTAACTGCCACATTTCCCTCTTGCAAATAAGAATGATTATTAGTATCATCGCCTCCTGAGTTGAGGGCTTATGATTATTTGCGTATGCAACCGGCTGCGTGAGCAGCAGATTCTCGAGACGGCGCAGAAGGTACAGGCGTCATCGGTGAAGGATTTGTACCACTGCATGGGCTGCAAGGTACAATGCGGCAAATGCACCGAATATGTGCAGGAAGAAATCCTGAAAGTCGGCTGTCACAATTAGATTTCTGCAACTGCTTCGCAATCTCCCATTTCCTCATTTCGTTTTTCATCTTTTCTGATAAGAGTTCCCCCATATTTCACTTACACTGAGGTTCCCATGCCGCGCGGCGATAAAAATGTGATCAAGCACCTAAACGTCATTTTGAAAAACGAGCTGACTGCAATCAATCAGTATTTCCTGCATTCGCGTATGTTCGGATATATGGGGTATAAGAAACTCGAAGAACTCGAATACAAGGAATCCATTGACGAGATGAAACATGCCGATGCGCTGATCAAGCGCATCCTGTTTCTCGAAGGATTGCCCAACCTTCAGGACATGGGAAAATTGTTTATCGGTGAAACGCCCAAGGAAATGCTCGAGTGCGATTTCAAGATCGAACAGACCGCGCATAAAGATCTGCTTGCCGCGATTGCCGCAGCGGAAACCGCCAAAGACAATGTCACCGTAAACCTGCTCGAAGATATTCTCACGAGCGAGGAAGAGCACTCCGACTGGCTGCGCACCCAACTCGATCTCATTAAAAATCTGGGCGAAGAATTGTATCTGCAATCGCAAATATAGTCATTCACCTTTATCATTTTCGCTCACCGGAAATGATAAAAATTAAATAACTATATGATTCGGCATATTGTTTTCTTCAGCGCAAAAAATAAAGAAGATCTTACGGCCATTCTCAAAGGGCTTTCCGCACTGGGACAGATACCGCAGGTGAGAAATTTTTCCGTGCGTGAAAATCTGAAACACGATGGTATCAGCAACGAAATTGATGTCGTCGTTTACGGTGAGTTTGAAACGCTTACCGATTTGAAGGCCTATCAGGCGCACCCGATCTATGAGGAATCGGTTCGCGTGGTGCGACCACTAAGAGAGCTACGATTCTGCGCGGATGTGGAGATATAGTTGATGGTTGATTGTGAGCGACCGCGGCAATCCAGAAAATAACTCTATTATGCCGCTTTTGCCTATCCTCCACCGTCTTCCCGCGACGTGATCGCGGGATCTCTGGCTGCATGTTAAAATCTATTCGAGACGATGGAATTTCATCATCAATACAGAACGGTACTTGAGTCTTCAGATCCCGTGGTCAAGCCACGGGATGACGCAGCGAAGTGGCACCAAATGACTATACTAAGCCGCTTTGCCCAGCGTGAGCTTCGATAACTCCGCCCGACCACCCTTGTTTTCGATGTAGTTGATGAGTGCGACCACTGCGCGGCGATCAAACCGTGTTTCGATCTGATCGAGCATGGCTTTAAGAACCTGCTCGACCGGCAGCGCGGCGCGGTAGGAGCGCGAGCTGACCATACCGACGAAGGCATTCGCCACCGCGATGATGCGTGCGGAGACCAGAATACTGTCGCCCTTAAGTCCGCCAGGCCCCGTGCCGTCCCAATGTTCTTGTGCCTGCTCCAGGGTTTCCACCACCGGCCCGTCGAACACGATACCGCGCAGTACATCCGCACTCTGTTTCAGCGAGCGACGCACGGCACTGAGCTCGTTCTCGTTTAATGCCACGGATTTGGTGAGCACTTCACTCGGAACGACAATTTTACCGATATTCATCAGGTTGCCCGCTGTTTCTGTTGTTTCGACGGTGCGCGTATCAAGCCCCATTTCTTCGGCCATTTCGCGCGCAATCATCGCCACCAGTGCCGAGTGATTCGCCGCGTGAGGATCACGCTGATCCATCATTTTCACGAGCGTATCCACGATCTGCTTCAAGGTGTCTGAACGCTTCTCACGTTCAATCACCGCTTCGGTGATATCCTGATCCACGACAAGCACGCCAGCAGTCGGATAGGGCAGTGTTTCAATTGGGATATGGCTCAGAGGAATATGTTCGGAACGGATGATGCGCAGTTCATTTTCCTCATACTGACGACTGGTGCGCGACACCGCCTTATCCATTTCAAGCGCCGATTTATTCGCTTCCATATAATCTTGCGCAGTAGCAGGCCCCATCACATGGGGCAGTTCCTTGCCGATCAGTTCGCTCGCCGGTGCTTTGAACGTACGCGCAGCCCTATCATTGACAAACCACACTTTGCTGAAACGATCCGTTATGAAAATCGGTTCGGGCTGGTTGTCTGTCACGAGCCGCAGGAGTTTCTCCTGCTGGGCGTATTGCGCGGCGAGCTGATTGCTGCGCAGCGACAACTGCATGGCACGGCGCGAGGTGCCATACCACCAGGCCGCGCCGATGATGGCGATCATGAGCGCCAGCATCAATGCCAGAATCGTCGTCATGCGAGTACGCCAGAGATTCCCATCGCGCAGCGCTTCCTTGCGGTCGATGCGCGTGAGCAGCACCCACGGTGCGCCGCTGACCGTGCGGCTGGTCATGAGCACCTCACGCCCCGAAATACCCTTGGCTTCCGAGAAGTTTCCCGGGTTGGAAACGGCGTAAGTGACATCCACCTCCGTAGTAGATTTGATCGGCTTCTCAAGCGGCTTGCTTCCATCCTTGAGCGGGGAGAGATTAACGACATTTTCTCCGTCGGCTTTCACGAGCAGGTTTTCGAGCGTTTTTTCTGTTACACCTGGATGGATGAGGCGGCCAAACAGATCCTCTCCCACCGTGCGGATGCCCACGACTCTTCCGATCTGCGAGTTTGCATCACGATCGCCCTGAATGGCAAACACGGGCACGACGAAGCCGATCGTCAGTTGGCCGTTTGGATTGCGCTCCAGATCTAAAATCGCGGATTTTCCAAATTCCTGTGCCTGTAATTTCTGTAGCAGCGCACCTTCCACAGCGGGCATTTCCGGAGTAGCCACGAGCACTTTACCCGTATTGTCTATCACCGCAATGCCTCCCAGGCCTGCGCGATTGACGTTGGCAGGGATCTGGTTAATGGGGTCGCTTTGGGCGGTACCATATCCGGCTTTCTGTGCAGTAAAGAGCAGGAGGTTGCGCAGGTAACTGCGCTCTGCCGGTGATTCGGCCTGTGCCACCTGCGGATTGGTTTCCAGTTCCGTCACATAGAGCTGCAAAGAGGCATTGTCTGCAAGCGCCTGTAATTCGCCAAACTGCGAAGATAACCACTGATTCACGTCGCGCACGCGGCTATCCGCAATCAGATTAAGGCGCACCTGCCAGTTATTGACCTCGCGCTGCAATTCCGCACCCGAAAAGCGTGAAATCAGTACGAGGCTTGCAAGCGCCAGCATAATGAGCACCAGCACCAGATGCGCCGCGCTGATTGTGCGTTTGGCGCCGGATTCACGCACGGTGTCGGTGATGATTCGGGATGCGTCGGTCATGAGAATCTCTCCTGATGGATAAAGGATACTATCGTGATGGGGTGGGGTTTACAACCCTCTGTTGATAAAGATCGGGATACGTGTGTCATAGGGTTACTGAATCGGGATATGTTTCCACCAATGGGTTTCATTGATCGAGTAAATGGGCTTGTAGTGGTAGATATCGAGCGCGCTCTTCACTTCCTGCGCCTGATTGTCGAGCACCAAGACCTTGCCGTCCACGAATACAATCAGTACGGCGTGAATAATGCCGCCCAGATTGAAATCCTGTACGATAATCACGCGCATGAGGTCGTTTGAAACGCCGAGTGCCCGCAAAGAGATGAATTTCGCAATCGCGTAATCTTCGCAATCGCCGCTGCGATCCTGAAACTCGTAGGGTGTTGCCCAATAATCATTCAGTCCCCAGTTATCAATATCCAGTATATATGGACTTTTGTTAATGTAGGCATTGACGGCCACCAGCTGTTCACGCAGCGGTTTGCCTTGCTGAGTATCCAGAAAATCTTGCCATTCCTTTAATTTGCAGGGGTTAAATCGCGCGCTTCCGCATGGCTGATTCATGATGTCGGATTTTTCGAAATAACGCGACAATACACCATTCCATTTCGGAAAATTGGAAAGGTTATCGTAGCGGGTCTCGTGATTGACAAAATAGGAAATACGTTCGGCAGAAGCATCGCTTGCAATACAGGCAAACCATAGGGAAAGCAGAATCAGCCACAGAAAGTTTGCGTCGCGTTTTTTCATGCGGCGCACTATAGCCACATCAAAAGAAATTGCACGAATAATAGAAGGAATTAGAGCCGCTTACTCTATTTCCCTCTTTAGGGCATGTCATTTTGACAAAGCCGGTGCGGTGTGTTAGTGATCGGCCAACACATTAAAATAATAAAAACCGTCTGGAATAATCGTTGGCATTCACTCGCTTAACCCAATAAGGAGATATGCTAATGAAAAACAACAACAAAACAGGGGCGAACCTCTTGCAAAGAACACTGGCGCTTTGCGCCCTTACACTGATGTCTGTGGCGCTGCCAATCGCAGGCATTGCTCAGGACGCCGCGCCAACACCAACCGCAAACGGCGCTGATACCGCCTGGATGATGGTATCCACCCTACTCGTGCTGATGATGACGATCCCAGGGCTGGCTCTGTTTTATGCCGGCATGGTACAGCGAGGCTCCGTGCTTGCGGTACTCACCCAAAGTTTCAGCATATGCTGTCTGATCTCGGTGCTGTGGGTAGCCTATGGTTACTCACTCGCCTTTACCGAAGGCTCAGCATTTATCGGCGGAACCAGCCGCTTCTTCTTAAACGGTATGGAAATGTCCACGCTGAGCGGCACTATTCCAGAAACCGTCTTTGTTTTCTTCCAGATGACGTTTGCGATCATCACAACAGCACTCATCATGGGCGCGGTGGCGACACGCATCAAGTTTTCTTCGATGCTGGTGTTTGCCGGTTTGTTCATGACTCTTGTTTATGCGCCAATTGCCCACTGGGTCTGGGGGCCTGGTGGGTTGCTCAGCAGCGTCAACAATCCTGATAATAAAGGTCTGCTGGGTTTTGGCGTACCGTTGGATTTTGCCGGCGGCACGGTGGTGCATATCAACGCCGGTATCGCTGGCCTGATGGCTGCCCTGCTCATTCGTAAAGGGCATGATTTCGATAAGCGCCGCAAGAATACACCTCCCTACAATATCGCGTTCTCGCTGATCGGCGCATCGCTTCTGTGGGTGGGCTGGTTCGGATTCAATGCCGGTTCAGCAGTTGCTTCTGGTGAGCGCGCGGGTATGGCCATGCTGGTGACGCATGTGGCCACCGCCTGTGCGGGATTGAGCTGGATGATTGTCGAGTGGTTGACCGTTAAAAAGCCCACTGTACTGGGTCTGATTTCCGGCGCCGTGGCTGGACTCGTGGCGATTACACCCGCTTCCGGCTTTGTCGGTGTGGGTGGCGCGATGGCAATCGGTTTCATCGCCGGTGCGTTGTGCTTCTACGGGTCGCAACTCAAATACCGATTTGGCTACGACGATACGCTGGATGTATTTGGTATTCACTGTGTCGGCGGTATCGCGGGTGCGATCCTGACCGGCGTGTTTGCCGTATCCGCAATTGGCGGCGTGGGCGGCCTGCTTGAAACCGGCAGCATGGCACAGGTGCTGGCACAGATTGAAGGTGTGGTGGTCACGCTGGTCTATGCTGGTGTCGTGAGCTTTATCCTGCTGAAACTCATTGATGGAATCATGGGGCTGCGTGTGGATGAAAACACCGAAGCGCAGGGTCTGGACATGGCCATGCATGGCGAAAAAATCCACCACTAAGCCAAATTTTGGTATGGGGGGCTTCTGCCCCTCATCATCATTCAAAATCCCGCATCATACAGCGCGCACAAGAAGTACAACAAACAAAAAAATTGAACAAAGGAACAATCTATGTCGAGTCAGCAGATTCAGTCCATCATCCATACGATTCAGGATGAAGTGCAGAAATTTGCAAAGAGCAACGAAACCATCGCGAGCCACACCAATTTGCTGGCGCTGAACGCAACGATTGAGGCAGCGCGCGCCGGTGAATACGGCAAAGGCTTTGCGGTAGTAGCCTCCGAAGTGAAGTCACTGGCCACACAGGCAGCCACCAATTCCAAGGAATTTCGCACCACAATCTTTAGTAAAATCCAATCGCAGACCATGGCACTCGCCGAGCAGTTTGAAGTGCGCGAGTATGGTCGTTTGAGCGAAATGGCACAAACACTGGTGCAGCTGATCGTGCGCAACCTCTATGAGCGCACGGCCGATGTGCGGTGGTGGGCAACGGATGAGGCGATGTATAGCTGCCTGGAGAAAATCTCCACCGAAAGCGCCACCCATGCGATCAAGCGTCTGGGCATCATCAACCGGTTCTACTCGGTGTATATCAATCTGTTGCTCGCGGATAAGTCCGGTCGCGTGATTGCCGTCTCCGAACCGTCGAAATTTCCTGCCTCGCTCGGGGCGGATGTCAGTAGCACCTACTGGTTCAAAGGTGCGATGAATACCGCGCGTGGCGACGAGTATGTGGTCGATGATATATTCAATTGCAGCTTGCATCACAATCGTCCGGTGGCAGTCTATTCTGCAGCGGTACGTCGCGGCGGCGATCTACAGGGAGAATCACTTGGAGTGCTCGGGGTATTTTTTGACTGGCAGGAACAGTCGCGCTCCATTGTGCAGGACGAACCCAATCTGTCGCAGGAAGAATGGAAGCGCACGCGTGTGTTGCTGCTCGATGCCAAACAACGTATTATCGCGGCATCCGACGGGAAAAATCTGCTTGAGCCTTTCGCGCTTCAGACCTCAGGGCAGAAAAAGGGCTATTACAAACTCGAGGATGGCACCGTGATTGCCTTCGCGAGAACCCTTGGTTATCAGGAATATGACGGGCTGGGCTGGACAGGCGTGATCGTTCAGGCGCCGGAAGCTGTTAAGTAGGATACCTCTGACTATACAAAAGCGAAATCGTCGGCGGTAAAGCTAGTCACGCCAAACACGGTGAGGTTATTCCCGCCCCCGAGATTGATCAGGGCATTGCCGCTTCCGTAACTGATCTGTGGAATCATCCCTGCGCCACTGCCAACACCGATTCCGTTGATATTGGACGACAGGACGATCACATCCCCACCGGCAACACCCGCGCCTTCAAAGAATAAAATCAGATCCTGCCCCTCGCCGGAACTGATACGGTATTGGTCATCTCCCAGGCCACCGTGCATCGTATCGTTTCCAACACTGCCAAAAATCTGGTCGCCGCCGCCATTGCCGTAGATCAGATCGTTACCCAGCCCGCCGAAAATCGTATCTCCCTGATCGAATGGATCCGTGGTGCTGCCTCCGCCGTAAATCGTATCGTTTCCGGCATTTCCGGCAATGAAATCAACACCCAGACCGCCGTAAACCAGGTCGGCCGCGTCCGATCCATCCGTTTCGCTGGCACCGCCGTAAATCGTATCATTGCCGCCATTACCATAAATTTCATCCACACCCGATCCGCCGAAGATCAGATCCGAGGCGTCGGTGGGATCCGTCACGCCGTTACCGCCGAAGATCAGATCGTTCCCTGCACCGCCATTAATCGTATCCAGCCCGCCGGAGCCATACAGATGGTTACCCAGCGCATTGCCAGTAATGCGGTCGTTGCCGTTGTTGCCAATCGCGTTTTCGATGTTGGCATTAAATGCAATCCAGATCCGTGCGCCACCAATGGAGGTGGCGTTGTTGATGCCGGAGTTGAGATCAATCGTGGTGTTGCCAGTAAAGCCCGCAACCTGAATCGTATCAAACCCACCGCCGTCCCACAGGGTTTGTGCCGTGGTGCTGCCATTAAATGTGTAGTTCGAATCACCGGCATTGAAGGCCATATTGGCGCCATACAGATATTGCATGGCGGCAATATCGTAGATCATGGGCGTCACCGGATAGTTCGATGCGTTAACCAGCGCGCTGTCGTTATACGACATGACCGTGTTCTGGATCGTATCCTCGGCGCTGGTCAGGTATGGCCCAGTATCTGATGGGCCGTAAGCGCCCGGGTGTTTGAGACCGAGTGCATGGCCAATCTCATGCAGCATGACGAGATGTCCGAACGTGCCATTGCCAAAGCTGGTAACGGTGGAATCAATCTGCACTTCGGATTGCGCAATCCGCGTGCCGCTGAAAAACGTGGTGGTCAGTCCGGCAAGATCGGGGCCGAACGTGGTTTTTGAGAATGCGAGTTTGGCGCTGCTATTGGTCACGGACTGAAAATTGATATTGGCGACGTTTGCCCATTGCTGCATGGCGCTGAGTGCCGCAGTGCGCTCGGTCGCGTTGAACAGTGTGCCGCCTTCAAAGCTGAGACCAAAGGAATAAGGTACCATGGCAGCTGTGCCGATCGTCCCATTCCAGTTAAATGTTTCGAGTAACGTCGCAACCGCGGCAGTTGTTGTGCTGGTGCCGGTGGGAGTGGTTGGTGTGAGCGTGGGAGTAAGGGTGGCAAAATTCATCTCGACATGGCCAGAAAACTGCCCATTTGCCAGTGAACGCTGAGCGCACAAGACACACATGAAATCCTCCCTGATGTGCTAATGCTCCTACTATAAATGGGAATGTATTAAGATATTGTAAATCGTGAATTTAGGCGATAAAACTGCGGCTTCGATAGCGGTCTGGCCTATGAAAATCCTCTTCATGCACCCGAATTTCCCGGGACAATATAAACATTTATGCAGCACCCTTGCACAAGATCCTAACAATCAGGTGGTGTTTCTGAGTAAGGTCAACGCTAAAGCTCCAACCATCGAAGGTGTGACCAAGTTGGAATACGAGGTGTTTCGTGAACCTTCACAATACACGCATCGCTACCTGACCGGCACTGAACGCTCCGTGCTCCAGGGTCAGGAAACTTGGCGGATGCTCAAGGCATTACGCGATACGGAAGGGTTTATACCTGATGTAATATGCGCGCACCCGGGATGGGGCGATTCGTTGTTTGTTAAAGATATTTTTCCAGACACCAAATTGTTGAACTTTTTTGAGTTTTATTACCGCACCGCGGGATCGGATATGGGGTTTGAGCACCCCATAACAGAAGACGACAAAGCACGGCTGCGGGTAAAAAACAGCGTCAATCTGCTGGCGCTTGAGGCTTGTGACTGGGGTATTACGCCGACCGAGTGGCAACTTCGTCAATACCCGTCCCTGTTTCACAGTAAAATGAGTGTCCTTCACGATGGAATAGACGCAACGGTTGCGGCACCGAATCCCAATGTTCGCATTCAGATGCCCGACGGGATCAGCTTCAAACAAGGGGATCCGGTGGTGACCTATGTCGCACGGAATTTTGAGCATTATCGGGGCTTTCCAACGTTCATGAAAGCGGTGAAGCGACTGCAAGAGATGGATCCGGACGTGCATGTGATTGCCGTTGGTGCGGATGAGGTGAGCTACGGACGCACCCCACCAACGGGCACGACATATCGCAAGATGTTTACGGAAGAATTGAAACCGGATCTTCGGAGATTGCATTTCGTTGCTCCGCTGCCTTACCGCGAAATGCTCAAGATCATGCAAGTTTCGGCCGCGCATATCTATCTAACGTATCCGTTCGTGCTGTCCTGGTCGATGATGGAAGCCATGGCCTGCGAATGCCTGATGGTCGCCTCGCGCACCCCACCCGTGGAGGAAGTCATCTCGGATGGGAAAAACGGCGTGCTGGTGGATTTCTTCTCACCGCAGGAATTAGCGGAAAAAGTTCTTCATGCGGTGCGAAACCCCGAGCAATACCAATCCATGCGTAAAGCAGCGCGGCAGACGATACTGGAGCGTTACGATCTGAGCGTGGTGCTACCGCATCATCTGGCGTTGATTCGGGAGCTGGCAAGCGGGCAGATCCCGCCCTCCACCCACGCGCAACTCGCACGCAGGGCCGCATGAAAAAACTCACGTCTGCACAGATGAAACGGTTCTCGACGGCATCGGATAAGAAGCGCGTACTGCATCTGTTTTCAGGTGCGGCGCGGGAAAAACGCCTGCATGTTCAATTTACAGCGGATGCGTGGGAGGAAATTCGCGTAGATCCCCAGCACGCAAATGCGCCAGATATACTGGGCGGATTTGACACGCTGGCACTTTTGCCAAATGCCTGCGTCGAGGCTGTTTGGTTTTCGCAGCGCCTGCAATCCCTCAACGCTACGGAAGTCGTAGAGGTGTTAAAGCAAATCCCTCGGGTATTGCGCGATGATGGAATGATACTGCTTAACACCGTGGAGGTGCAGACGATTGCCAAGTATCTGTGGGAAGGACGCGCGCTCGATGAACCGCTGGCGCGCCTGCCAGGCGGCGCCACGCTCAGCCCGTTAGAACTGCTCTATGGAAGTATGCGGATGGGTGTGGAATCACGCACCATATTCACCACCGCCACGCTCGGAAAGGCTTTCAAAGCCGCAGGGTTCAGCAATATCGAAATCAAGCGCGAAGAATGGTTACTATGGGGATTGGCCTATAAAATTGGAGCGACAAGCACGATCGTGCGTAACGACAAAATTGTGCTCTTTGATAAATTTGTCCCGCCGCAACCCACCGGCACAAGCGGCCAGCTCGACGAACTCGACCGCCCGCCGTATCGGTGGAAAGCGTTGGGGCTGAAACGCTAATCACTGTTCGCGGAAGGCCTGATGGAACGACTCACCAATCGGGCTTAGGATATAGCCAAGCAAGGTGCGAGATCCGGTGAGAATCATGACATCGGCGGGCATCCCTGCGGAAAGTTCGACATCCTTCAGCGCGTCCAGCTCTTTTTGCTGTATCTCGACCCGCGCTACAAAATAGGAAATTCCCGTGCGTTCGTCGGTAAAACGATCCGGCGATATATTTTCCACCGTGCCCTTCACGGGTGGTACCGTGCGCGATTTGAACGCCGTCAGGCGCACCTGCGCGGTTAAGCCTTTGTGCACCACATCAATATCTTGAGGATTCACGCGCGCTTCCACAATGAGTTTATCCCCCAGCGGCACAATATCCATGATCCGCCCGCCCGGATTGATCACACCGCCTACCGTATGCACCGCAAGCCCTGTCACGATCCCATCCACCGGCGAGGTAATCACGATACGGCTTTTCACATCTTCGGAGGCACGCACCCGCTCTTGAAGATCGGAGAGCTGGAGCTGCGTGTCCTTGAGTTCCGCCGCAACACGGGTCTGAAAATCGTTGATCTGGCTCTGCACCGCCAGTTCGGATTCGGCGATCATCTGCTCGGCGCGTGCGATGGAGGATTTATTCTCACCCCGCTGCCCTTCGAGTTGCGCCCTATTGCGCTGAAGCGCAAGCAATCTCGGCTTCTGTGCGTTACCCTGCGACAGGAGGATTTGCACGGTTTTGATTTCTTCATTCAGGTATTTGATCTGATCGTCGGCAGAACGGATCTGCGCTTCCAGCCCTTCAATTTCCTTTTTCGATTGTTCGGCCTTCTGCCTAAGAATACCCAACTGACTGTTGAGAGAGTCTCTGCGGGTTTTGAACTGCTGCTGCTGATTCTCGATCTGTTCTTTCACCACCGGATCGTTAGCTTTATCAAGCAACTCTTTGGGAAACTCGATCTTTTCCTTGCCGTCGCGCTCTGCAAACAGCCGTGCTTCAATCGCTTTATTGCCAAAATACTGATTGCGGAAGAGATCAAGCCGCGCTTCAGTCGCCGTCGGGTTGAGGCGAACCAGTGCCTCACCCGCTTTCACCTGCGAGCCTTCACGCACCAGAATTTCTTCTACGATCCCACCCTCGAGATGCTGGATGGATTTGCGGTTGGAATCGAGCACCACATAGCCAGGCGCCAGTGCCGCACTATCCAATGGCGCAAGCCCCGCCCACAGACCAAACGCGCCAAACACGGCCACAATCATCCACAGGCCAGCCTGAATAGGCATACGCGCACTGTATTCCGGCTTGTCAGAAGATTCAGGCCGCGCGGGCGAAATCATCGCCGACCAGCGATCGAGCGCCTCGCTGTAGGAGCGCAGATAACGGATCCATTCGGTTTTAGTTGCAGGAATCTGGCTCATGCCGCCGCACCTCCGGCTGCGAGTTGCGCCTGTGCGGGCGGCTGTTGCGGTGCCGTGTAGCGTTTGAGTACTTCCTCGCGTGGCCCAAACGCTTCGATCAGCCCGCCGCGCAGCGCCAGAATTTTATCGACAAAGCCCACGATCGATGGGCGGTGCGCCACCACCACCAACGTGATGCCCTGCGATTTGATGTAGTGCATGGTCTGAACCAGTGCGCGTTCGCCCTCACCGTCCAGGTTACCGTTGGGCTCATCGAGCACGACATAACGGGGATTGCCATACAGCGCGATCGCAAGCCCGATGCGCTGACGCTGCCCGGGCGACAGATTGATATTGCCATAGCTGTATTCCGTCTCATACCCGCGCGGCAGTTGCAGGATCATTTCGTGCACATGTGCTTTGCGCGCGGCCTCGATGACCTTTTCGATCGGCGCTTGTTTATCCATGCGCGCGATATTATCTTTGATGGTGCCCGAAAACAGCTCCACATCCTGCGGCATATAGCCCACATATTGCCCCAGATACTCGCGGTTCCATTTGAAAATATCCGCCCCGTCCAGCCGCACAGTCCCATGCGAAGGCGGCAGAATGCCCATCAGTAACTTGGCAAGTGTCGATTTACCAGCCGCGGACGGGCCAATAATACCCACCGATTCCCCGGGTTTAATGTCAAACGAGACCCCCTTGATGATCGGCTTGTCCGAGGTGGCCGGACGGTACATCAGTTGATCCACCTGAACAATGCCGCGCGGTGCCGGCAGATCCACATTACCACGCAGGCTGTTTACATGCGCGAAGGATTTATCCAGGCGGTGATAGGATTCGCGCGCGATCACCCAGCTTTTCCATACGCCTATCGCGGACTCAAACGGAGCGAGCGCGCGCGCGGCGAGAATCGAAGACGCAATCATGCCGCCGATCGTCATCTGATTATTGAGTGCGAGCCACGCGCCGATCCCCGTGATCGCAACCTGCATCACCATACGCAACACGCGCGAAGTGGAATAGAGTACATTCGAGCGGTTGGCTGCGATCGCCTGTAGATCAAGACTGCGCTGATTATGTTGTTTCCAGTCTTCCAGAATGTTGCGCATCAGCCCCATCGCTTCGATCATCTCCGCATTGCGGGTTGCGGTTTCAGCGATGGTATTCACTCGGATCGAGGATTTACTGGCGAGATCTGTCGGTTTCTTGGTGGTTAGTTCGGTAAGCACTGCAAGACCCAGCAGCATGAAGCAGCCGAGCAGTGTGACAAAGCCCAGCACCGGATTAATCAGATACACCACAAGCAGAAAGAGAATCGCCCAGGGCGCATCGAACAGTGTAGCAACGCCACCGCCGGTGACAAAGGATTTCACTGCGCCAAGGTCACGGTAATACTGTGAACCGCTCGAAAACACCGCAAGAGAGGAGCGGGTGATGGCGTTGCTTAGCAATTCGGGCGCCACACTCAGTTCCATCCATTCGCCCATCTTGTTTAAGATCGCGGTTTTAATGGCATTAAAGAGACCGTAAAACACCAACAGCCCCACAATTACCACCGTCAGCCAGAACAATGTACTCAAGCTGTGGCTTGACATGACGCGGTCAAGCACCTGCAGCGAGTAGATCGGCAGAGCAAGCAGCATGATGTTCATGCACAGGCTGAAGACGCCGATATAGATGAAGGCCTTTTTGGTCTTGCGGAAGGATTCCTTGACCAGAGTGTCACTCGGCTGCGCGGCAGGGATATTCATGAACGGACAAGAGATTAATAACGTAAGTGGATACGGCTATATAGGACAGGTGACGCGGATTTACAATGAAGTTCCTGAAATTCAAAAAAGCATTGAGATTTGAACGCTGACAGCCGATGGCTAATCGCCGGAAGCTCAAAAAAAGAGGGCGACCCGAAGGCCGCCCCCGTTTTTGGAACTTCAACTCAGGCCTAGAACAGGTCGAAGTTGGAAGCTGCGAGAGCACCGGTCAGAGTGTCCACCGCTGCCTGGTTGGCAAGACCGGTGATCTGAGCAACCTGCGTCACGGTCACGCTGTTGTTGTCCAAGGTATCTGCGTTGTTGATCACGCCGACACCTACGTTGGTACCATCGATTTCCCACACCACCACACGGTTACCAATGTTGGTATTGTCGAAGTTGGTGTCTGCATCGAGCAGCACTTTCAGTGCGCTGGCGTTGCCCACTGCGTTTGCAGTGTACACGAGCGTACCGTTGTTGCCGAGCGTACCCAGAGCAGCCTGTGCGGAAACCGTTTCGGTCACGCCACCAGCAAAGCTCCAGCCACCGATGCGGAAGTCGAACAGGTCGTTGGCCTGCACCCAGTTTGCGGTTGCGATCTGATCCACACCGCCGCCAGTTGCGAGCATGACGTAGGTGTCGTTACCTGCGCCACCGATGAGGGTGTCGTTACCTGCGCCACCGATGATGGTATCGTTAGCCGCACCGCCATCGATGCTGTCTGCCTGGCCACCACCCGTGAGGGAGTCGTTACCAGAACCACCGGTGATGGTAACGGCCGTGGTCATGCCGGTTGCAGTGATCGTCAGGTTCTCAGTACCCGTGTTCTCAGCCGCGCCGTTCACGTTGTTGATACCAGCGGAAGAAGCCGCGGAACCCAGCGTGAAGGTCTGATTCGAAGCACCGTTGAAGATGGTCAGCGTTTCCAGACCGGAAACGTTGCTGAAATCAGCATCCACAACTGCATCTGCACCTGCCGAAACAGAGGACAGAGCAATCGCATCACCCGTGCCCAGACCACCAGCAATGGTGTCAGCAGAGGTGAAGTTTGCAGCAGCGATGTTGATCGTGTCATCTGCGGCACCGGTCGAGATGTTGTCGTTACCCGAACCTGCAGTGATCACGTCTGCACCGCCTGCCGTGGTAACCGTACCGTTACCGGTCAGGTTGGACAGGTTCACAGTGATAGCACCAGTCGAGTTGCTGTTTGCGTTGACGACCAGGTTGTTGGAGCTACCTGAATCCGTCGTCACGCTGAGCGTGTTGGTGCCAGCGAGAGCCGTTGCATTGATGGTGTTGAGACGACCCGAAGCGAACACGCCCTGAACCGTGTGCGAAGCGTTGCTGAGGAGCAGCGTTTCCACGTTTACAAGCGCAGCCACGTCGTTTGCGGCAAAGGTTGCAGCGTTCGTATCGGTCACTTCGAAGGTGTCCGTACCGTCGCCACCGTCCACGGTGTCGTTCTGCAGGTCGGTCGCAGCAGCAGCCAGATACTGGATGCGGTCATCACCAGCGCCCGCATTGATGCGGTCGTTGTTAGTTGCAGCCGTGTTACCACCGACGATGGTGTCGTTGCCCGAACCACCGATGATCTGGTCACCGAATGCGCTACCCGTCATGGTCGTGCCGGTCGTGGTGGTGTTTACCAGCAGGCGGCTGGCGTTACCGTCACCGTCCGTAATGATGAAGTTGGTATTGGTGAGCGAAGCCGTCTGGTTAAGCAGCGTGATGCGCTCGTCCGTGCCCACGGTGTAGGTACCATCGGAGCCGCGATCGTTTACCAGTACGATGGTGCTGCCGGCAACCTGAGCGGTCAGTGCCGCTGCGTTGCGGCCTGCACCGCCACCGAGCGTCACGTTGGTGATGTCGGTTGCTTCGATCGCGGTGATCGTTACATCGGCAGAGGTGCCAAGGTTTGCGTTGATGGTATCGTTGCCCGTACCCATGTTCAGGGTGTAGCGATCATCGCCAGCCTGAGTGGAAAGAGTCACAGCATCGTCGCCCAGACCACCAAAGATGGTGATGGTTTTGCCAGCAACGGTTGCGATGGTCGCAAACGTATCGTTACCTGCGTTACCATAAATGGTTGCGTTGCCCGCAAAAGTACCACCCAAGGTGATGGTATCATTACCATCGGTCGTGTCCGTGATACCGTTTCCGCCGAAAATGGTGATGTCTGCGGTTGCAGCACCGTTGAAGGTGATGTTGTCATTGCCAGAACCGCCGGTCACGGTGGTAGCACCCGCTACTGCCGTTGCGTTACCGTAGGTATCGTTACCCAGACCGAGGTTCAGGTTTGCCGTTTTACCAGCAGCAGTTGCGCCACCGGTTACGTTGTCGTTGCCTGCGTTCAGGAATGCGGAAACGCTTCCCGTGCCAAGCGTAACGGTGTCGGCACCGTCAGTCGTATCGGTGATGGCAATACCGCCGATGATGGTTACGTCGCCAGTCGTGCCAAACACGTTGATGGTATCAGCACCCGAACCACCGGTAATGTTGTGGTTACCCGCGTGTGCGGCGGTAGCGGTGTAAGAATCGTCGCCAAGACCGAGGAACACAGTCGAGGTATTTCCAGCAGCTGTACCGTTGGTAAGCGTAAGAGCATCGTTACCCGCGTTACCATAAATGGTATTTGCGCCCGTGCCGATGGTCATGGTATCGCCACCGTCCGTAGTGTCGGTCAGACCCGTGCCACCGAATACCACGTTGTTACCATCACCCACCGTGATGGTGTCAGCACCGCCCATACCGTAAATCAGGTTGGCGCCGGAGCCTGGGTTGATCGTGTTACCGACATCATCGAACACGGTGCCGGTGTTGTTGTCACCCACAAAGATCTGTCCGCCAACACCAGAAATGTTAGAGGTGGTAGCCTGAGCAAGCGTCATGTTCGCGATGGTGACGGTGCCTGCGCTGGTGGTCACCTGCAGGTTTGCACCATTCTGCGTAAGGCGCACGTTAGAAGACGTGTCCAGAATAGCCAGCGTATCTGCGGCGACGTTAAAATTCGGAATCGTCTGACCGATCAGGCTGGTAAAATTGAAAGTAGCCATGTGAAAAACCTCTTTGTTAGTTAGCTTTGGTTAATAGACAAATTCTTTGGAAGTGTTTCTAGAAACATCCCTGAAATGGGACTCATTAATATGCTCGCATGATGCAATTGCAAGTGAAAAAAGTATCGAAATGTTTTGCGCTGTGCGTAACTGCGAGTGTTTTTCGACGGATTAATTGCAATCATAAAATTTAACGCATTATTAACCATGGAATTGCTTAGTAATTCTGCGGACTACATCGCATTGTGTTTCTAACTTGTCGCGTTTGTTGCGAAAAAATCACAGCACGGAATTAATAGAAATTTAGAGTACTTCGAAGCATGTGATATCATTAAAAATTCGTTAGCGAATATGCCTGTCTAGCAGAGAGGTTATCGTTTCTCAAACCGCAGCATCGACTGGTGACGCGGATGTCCCCACGCACCGATCACATGCACCTGATACGGCAGATTCTCAGCCGCAAACAATAGATCACGCATATGATAGTGATACGGGTCGTGTGTATCATACGTTGTGATGGAATGCTCGCCGAGCATAGCGTTTTGCGTATAAGGTTCGTGCAGCGGATGAGCATCGGGCACCATCCAGGCAGTCGCATAGAAATGCGCGCCGCGTTTGAGTTTCGGCGCAATCATCGCAAGGCACCGGCGAATATGGTTGAGCGGCAGATGGGTAAATACCGATTGTGCAATCGCCATATCGAATTCCACCGCAAATGTACTGACATCGAACGCATCCGAAATTGCGACGTTACGCCACGGAAATTTTGCGCGTTGTTCAGAAGATAATTCTTTATCGTATCCCGCTTTCACCAGATCTTCGGATATATCGAGACCGTAATAGTGCTCATGGTCGAGATACGAAATCGCTTTCACACCGAGGCGCAGCGAACCGCATCCGACATCGAGCAAACGATGATGCGGCTTCAGTCCCTCGCGGATAAGAAACTGCATCTGCAGTGCGCCGATTTCTTCCCACATGCCACCGATCGCTTCGCGGTGTTCTCCACGCGCCACCGTTTGTGCCACTGCCTGCGGGTCATAATAGCTACTAGGATCGGAACTCATGCGGCACGTTCTTCCGATGTGTTGAGCACGGCACGAAAGTCGAAATCCACAAGCCCTGCATTCAGCAGCCCATGCGCGTTTCGACTCGATGGGTTCATCACCCGCATTTCGAGCGCATCCACCAAGCGGTGCAGATACAGTTCTTCGCCGCCGACATATCCGGTCACGCCGCAACTGATGAAATAGGTTCCAGGCAACATATTCGCGGTGAAGGTAAACTGCATCCAGACGGGTTGATGGAGCGGGAGCGCGTCAATTTCGTGCACCGCACCGCCCAGCTCCACACCGGTTCGGGTTTTGATGAACATACCAAAACGCAGTCTTTCTGCTTCGGTCGTGCGGGTAAAGCGGTAGCGGAATTGGTAGCTCTTTCCCTGCTCAAACACACTCACCGCACGTCCCTGCCCATCGAGTAGCATCGGTGATGAAATCTCGCCGCCGCGTTTGGGATATTCGGTCATAGATTCGCTCAAACGCGCGCCCTGCTCGGCAGGCGATGAGGCGGCTTCATGTTCCCACGCGCCTTTGCGTAAGGATTCTCGAATTTCAGGTTCCTTATCGGGTGAAGCATAAATGAGTTTATGGTACGCGGTGATGACCTGCTTGGGCGTTGCATCCATCAGCAGCTCGCCGCGATCAATCAGAAGCGCGCGATCACATAAATCGACAATCGCCTGTGACGCGTGCGAGACAAACAGGATGGTCGCCCCGTTACGCTGCATGTCGCGGATGCGCGCATAGCATTTACGCTGGAACGCTTCATCCCCCACCGCGAGTGCTTCATCGACAATCAGAATATCCGGATCCACCGCGGTGGCGATCGCAAAAGCAAGACGAACGATCATTCCGCTCGAATAGGTTTTCACGGGTTGCTCGATGAAATGACCGATCGCCGCGAATTGTTCGATCTGAGACTCCTTGGCTTTGATCTGCTCGTGCGTGAGCCCCATCACGCTGCCATTCAGATAGATATTTTCGCGGCCGGAAAATTCCATGTTGAATCCGGCGCCAAGCTCGAGCAGCGCCGCCACGCGCCCATGCACCTGAATCTCTCCGGTGGTGGTTGCAAGCGTACCGCAGATCAATTGCAAAAGGGTAGATTTGCCCGAGCCGTTGCGTCCTACGATTCCCACCGTTTCGCCTTTATGCAGTGTAAGAGAGAGCGGTTTCAGCGCTTCAACGGGTCGATAATAATTTTTGAGTCCGCGAAACAGAAATTGTTTCAGGCGCGAGGCAGGCGACGGATACAGCAGATAGGTTTTGCTCACGCCGTCCAGTGAGATCATCGCGTCAGAGGACATCCGCAAATCCTTTGCGTGTTTTCTGGAACCAGAAGATCCCGATCATCAGGGTGAGAAGCGAAATACCAGCGAAGATCGAAAGGTGGTTCCAGTGCGGTGCGCGTCCCCACAACAGCACATCCCGCGTCTGCTCGATCACGGTGGTAAGCGGATTGATGAGCATGAAGCGCTGATACTCAACCGGCAGAACCTCGATTGGGTAAAACACCGGACTGATAAACAGCAGCACGGTGATAAAGAGTTGCATGATCTGACCGATATCGCGCAGATAGACTCCGAGAGACGCCACTATATACGTAAGCCCGAGCAGCAGGCACCAGAAAGGTAACCAGATCAGTGGAAGATAGAGGATGGTTTCGTTGAGATGGCCGGTGACCACTACGATTGCTACCAGCAGAATGACAAATACCATCGCCTGATGAAACAAGGCCGATGCAAGTAGCATCACCGGAAACAACTCCAGCGGAAAAATCACTTTTTTGACGAGATTTTCATTGTGTAAAATGATCGAAGGCGCGCGCACCAGGCATTCGGCCACCAGCATGTGCAGCATAAGTCCGGTAAATAAAATGATCGCAAACATCCCCGTATCCTGCGCGCTCGACATCGGGATCGCTCCCCAGCGCGCCTTGAACACCACCGTGAACACAAACGTATACACCGCAAGCAGCAGCAGCGGGTTCAGCAACGTCCATGTCAACCCCAATGCTGAGCCACGATAGCGCCCCGCCACATCGCGCTTGGTGAGTTGAAACAGCAGGCTGCGTTTCTGCCAGAGTGTATGAAGCCAGTCAGTCAGGTTTGCAGAGTGGGTTTGGGTCACAATCATAGCGCTACACTATAGTGCTTCCATCCGATAATGCTAGGGTGTGTGATCAGTTACGCTAAGGCGAGGCGAAAACAGCGTTTTTCGAGAACCGTAACGCAAGTGTACATATAGTACATGCGTAACGGAAGCGCAGAAAAATACTGTTTGCAGCAAGCCTTAGTAGTAACGGATGACATACCCTACATGGAAGCTATTCTTTGGCGTCGGTTTTACCCACATAGCGGATGCGGGCGAGCAGCCACTTATCGTGCAGGCCGGTACCGATGATCACGCCGATAACGATGAGCGCCGCACCGGTGAGTGTATGGATCCCGAGTGTCTGATCAAACAGATAATAGGCAAAGACGGAGGTGAAGAGCAGGCGCACGAAATCAATGGGCATGAGCACGACCATATCCGCATTCCGGTACGCCATGGTCATGGCATAGTGCGCGATGGTGGATAGCAGCGCCACCGCAAAAATCACCAGCCCCGTATCAAACGGGATCGGTTTCCAAAACGGGATCGCGGGCGGCACAGACAAGGGCGTCATGAACAACGCCATGTAGAACACAATCAACGCCGATTTTTCCGTTTGCGTGAGCGTTTTAACCAACACACTCACGATGGCCATGATCGCCGACGAGGCAAGCACCATGAACACGAGATGATCGACCGGAGCATGGCCAGGCTGAATGATGACGAGCGTGCCGACAAACCCGATTCCCACCCCCAGCCATTGCCAGATATTCGCTTTTTCCTTGAGGAAAAATACCGCGATGAGCACGACGAAAATCGGGGTGGTGAAATTAAGCGCCGTGGCCTGTGCGAGATTCATGTGCGCGAGCGAGTAAAACCACATCTGCATGGAAATGCTACCAAGCGCCGCGCGCCAGAAATGGCCGCTCAGCCGCTCGGTTTTGAGCACCCCCAGCCCCTCGCGCAGCAGCCAGGGCACAAAAATCAACACGCTGAACAGATTGCGCAGCAGCACGATCTGGGTGGAGTGGAGGTCTTCGGAGGCGAGTCGGATCAGGTTGTTCATGGCGGAAAAACAGAACATGGCCAGCAGCATATATAAGCAGCCGTGCAGCGGTTTTGCAGTTGATGGAAGTGCCATGACGCGCGTATAGTGAGGGTATAGAATGTGCATGAGTAACGAAGAAGAGTAGCGGTGGCAAGACTTTCGGATATACAGGCGACCCTAAAAAACGCAGCGGCAAGGGTGATGGAACCCCAGCTGCCCACCGATGCGCGCCAGCGTGCGCTGGTTGCGGCGCTCAGGCCGCTTCTGGAATCGGCACGGTGCGAGCGAAGGGAGCAGTTTCTTTCCGGCGGCACCGCCGCGTCACTGGTGCGGGATCTGGCGCGCATTCTGGATGCCGTGCTCGACACGATTTACACAACCGCGCGAACTCACCACGCGCTCGATGCCGGATGCAAGCTGTCGCTTTTCGCTAGTGGCGGCTACGGGCGCAAAGAATTGTTCCCGCATTCCGATATTGATATTTGCCTGCTCTACCAGCCCACACAGCGTGAACAAGCAGAAGCCGTGTCGGGATTTCTCACCCACTGCCTGTGGGATTTGGGACTAACGGTCGGATTCAGCCTGCGCAGCATCGAGGAATCGCTCACGCTCGCACGGCAAGACGTGACCATCAAAACCGCCTTGCTCGATGCGCGCTTTGTCTGCGGATCGAAATCGTTATTTGCGGAATTTCATCAGCAGTTCTTTGCTGCGATCGAACAGGAAAGCGCGATGGAGTTCGTGGAGAAAAAACTGGCCGAGCGAGATGAGCGGCACAAAAAAGCGGGCGATTCACGCTATGTACTCGAACCCAACATCAAAGAGGGTAAAGGCGGGTTGCGTGACCTGCATACGCTGTACTGGATCGCGCGTTATATCTATCATATCGAGTCGGTCGAAGATCTGGTGACGCTTAAATTTCTGACCAAAGAAGAGTTATCGGCCTATCACCGTGCCGAGCGATTTTTGTGGGATGTGCGCTGCCATCTGCACTACCTTGCCGGACGTGCCGAAGAACGCCTCACCTTCGACATGCAGCGCCAGATCTCGGAGAAGATGGGCTATACCGATGACAAGCTCTCGCGCGCGGTTGAGCGGTTCATGAAGCGCTATTTTCAGATGGCGAAGATCGTGGGCAACCTGACGCGCACGCTGTGTGCGGTGCTCGAAGAACATAAAAAACGCAAACCCAAAGGCTCGCTGGTGGAAAAACCGCGTGAGCTGGGTGCGTTTATCGTCGAAGGCGACCGTCTGAATGTGACGGATCCGAAGCTGTTTGAAGAGGATCCCGTGCAGCTGATCGAGCTGTTTCACATCGCGCACCATCACAAGCTCGATATCCATCCGCAGACCTGGCAGCTTATATCGCGCAGCCTGGATCTCGTCGACAGTAAACTCATGAAAAATCCGCGCGCGAATCAGTTGTTCATGGATATTCTGCTGTCGAAAACCAATCCGGATCAGACACTCAGCCGCATGAATGAAACCGGTTTACTCGGTGTGTTTCTGCCCGATTTCGGGCATACGATCGGGCAGATGCAGTTTGATATGTATCATGTGTTCACGGTGGATGAGCACACGATCAATGCGATTCGCATTCTGCACCAGATTTCGACCGGCACGCTATCTTCCGAACTGCCGCTCGCCACGCAGATTTTTCCACTGATAAAAATGCGCCGTGCACTGTTTTTAGCAATGCTGTGCCACGATATCGCCAAAGGCCGCGGCGGCGATCATTCGACGCTCGGGGAGGAAATCGTGCGCAAGATGGCGCGGCGGTTTGCCTGCACTGAGGACGAAATCGAAACCGCGGCGTGGCTCGTGCGCTACCATCTGTTGATGAGCCATACGGCATTCAAGCGCGATATCAACGATCCCAAAACCATTGCCGATTTTGTCGCGCAGGTGCAATCGCCGGAGCGTTTGCGCTTGCTGCTGGTGCTCACTGTATCCGACATCCGCGCGGTCGGCCCCACCATCTGGAATGGCTGGAAAGGAGCGCTGCTGCGCGATCTGTATTACCGCGCCGAATCGCTGATGGGCGCAAGCGACATCCATTCGGAAAAACGCCGGCGCGAGGAACTGATTGCCGAAATGAAAACTGCACTTCCTACCTGGAGTGACGATGCAATCCACGACTATCTGGAACTCGGCAATACCGGATTCTGGTCAGGGCTGGACGGCGAAGCCCATGCGCGCATCGCCCGCATGGTGAAAGAGCTTCCTACCCTGCCCTTCCCGCTCAAGCTCGATACGCGGGTGGATCGGTTTCGCGCCATCACCGACATGATTTTATGCACACCCGATCAGCACGGGCTTTTCAGTCAGATTTCCGGTGCGCTGGCTCTGTGCGATGTGAACATTATGGGCGCCAAAATTTTTACGCTCAAAAACGGGGTCGCGGTCGAGATCTTTCAGGTACAGGATTCCGAGGGCAGGGCGTTTGATAAGCCCGACCGGCTGGCCAAACTTGCGGTTGTGATTGAACAGGTATTGAGCGGACAGATGAGCCTTGAAAGAGAATTCAGCAAACACGCCAAACCCTACCCTTCGCGCTACGATGCGTTCAAGGTGCCGCCGCGTGTGTTCATCGAAAACAAAGTGAGTGCGCACCATACGGTGATCGAGGTGGGCGGCAAGGATCGCATCGGCTTTCTCTACAGCGTCACGCGGGTCTTATCCGATCTGGGGCTTACCATTTCCACCGCGCACATTTCAACTTACGGCGAACGGGCGGTGGACGTGTTTTATGTAAAAGACGTATTCGGAATGAAAGTGTATCACGAAGGAAAATTGCAGGAGATTCGCGAGCGACTGACAGCAGCACTGACTCCTGTCGTGCCCGACAAACTCAAGAAGGCAGGATAACATGATTGCAGGACTACTGAAATTCTGGCCGGTGCTGATTCCGGTCATCATCTATTTTCTGTGGCTGACCTACGCGCGCCATCAAGCGAAGAAAAAAGGGCTTCCGATAACGCGTTTTACCGAAGGCCCGTGGGTGTGGATGATTGTCAGTTCACTCGCCATTGCGATGATCTGTTTTGTTTTCTGGCGAGTGCAGATCGAACCGGAACAGGGTGCCTACTCTCCTCCGCAACTGGATCGGGACGGTCGCGTGATTCCAGGCCGTATCGAGCGCCCATGAGCGAATCGCTGCCTCATCTTCCCTGGATGGAGTGGGAAGAAACCCGCCACCTGCTCGCGGCATTTCGCGCATCTGGTACCGAGTGCCGGTTTGTAGGCGGGTGCGTCCGCGATGCGTTGCTTGCGCGTTCCATAGCCGATGTGGATATTGCAACGCCCGCCACGCCGGATGCAGTGATGGCGTTACTAGAATCACATCAGATCAAAGCCATTCCAACGGGTGTGAAGCATGGAACCGTAACCGCCGTATTGGGTGGCAAGCATTTTGAAATCACTACGCTGCGCAAAGATGTATCAACCGATGGACGACACGCGGAAGTCGCTTTCACCGATGATTGGAAAGAGGATGCGCAGCGGCGCGATTTCACCCTGAATGCCCTGTATGCCGATCAGAACGGCACGCTGTATGATTATTTCGGCGGGGTGAAAGACGCGCGGTCTGGAATCGTGCGCTTCATCGGGGATCCGGAGGCGCGGATCCGTGAAGATGTATTGCGTATTCTGCGTTTCTACCGGTTCAGCGCCCGCTTTGCCAAAGGTGCCTTTGATGCTGCAGGCGATGCGGCATGCGGGCGGTTGCGCGATGAGATTACACATCTGTCCGGTGAGCGGATTCACACCGAGATGCTGAAGCTCCTCCCGCAGGCGCGCGCGTTCGATGCGCTCACAGCAATGAAAAAAAACGAGGTGCTGCACGCTTTATTTCATGCGGAAGTCACATTGTCTCACTTCCAGACCGCAAAGCATTTGTCACCCCATTATGCACACACGCAGGATCCATTATTCCTGCTGGGTGTGTTAATTGCCGCCACACCCAACCCTTCTGATACACTGGCATTTATAGCATCGCGCTGGAAACTCTCGAATGCCGAACGCAAGCGGCTTGCCGCTTTTACCGAACCGCTGACGAACACTTTGCCAACGGAGAAAGACGCCAAACATCTCATCCGAACGCGCGGGGCGCGTTTTTTTGCCGATCGCTGTTTGTTGTCTGCCGTAATATATCCCGAGCAGATGGGCGAGCTTGCTTCATACATGGCATTAGTGTCGGATTGGCAACCGCCTATCTTCCCCATCACGGGGGATGATTTGCTCAAGCACGGTGTTCCCGAGGGTGCAGCACTGGGAGAATGCTTGCGAACACTCGAAACACTATGGGAAGAAAGTGATTATCGGTTAAGCAAGGCAGAGTTGCTGGCGAGGTTAAAGTAAATACGTTTCACCCCCTCCCTACCCTCCCCCGCAAGCGGGGGAGGCAAGATTTTCTTATTCTCGCGTAGCGAGACTGGAAAATCTGGTGGGGGAACCTAGGTCGTGTGAACATTTCGCTAGGCCGAAAGCGAAAACGCTGATTTTCGAGAACCTCGCCGCAGCGTACATAAAAGTACGTGAGGAGAGGAAGCGCAGAAAACAGCGTTTGCAGCACGGCATAGTAGTAAATGTTCGCACGACCTAACCGCCTATTATATCACCATCCTTCTTCGTGATCACCACCACCGAAGAGCGCGGCACGGAATCCTTGCCAAAATTCGGCCAGCGCGTATCGGGTGTATCTATCGAACTGTCTTCGGCCGGATGCTGCACCGATAGAAATAATGCCGTACCGTCCGGTGTAAAACTGGGGCCAGCGACCTCTGCCCCGAGTGGGGCAGTAAAAAATAATTTCGTCGCACCGCGAAATTCGCCTTCGGTTTCACACGCGTATAACCCATCGTTTTTATCAATACTGCCTGGCTGTCCGTCGGTTGCAATCCAGAGATTTCCTTTCGGATCAAAAGCAAGATTATCGGGATTGGCAAACCACCCTTTGGTAGAAGGAGGTGTGGGGTAATGCGCGCCGGATTCCGCATCATCCGGATCACCTGCAAGGATGAACATCTCCCACGCAAACACACGCGCGGCGTGATCGGCTTTGCCTTGTTTTTCTGGAGGAATTAACTCCAGAATATGTCCGAAGCGATTAAATGCTCTGGGATTGGCGGAATCGGTCTGACTCAATTTGCGGTCTTCGTTTTTGGTCATCGTCGCATAGACCTTGCCGGTGTGTGGATGCACTTCGATATCTTCCGGACGATCCATCGGGGTAGCATTCACGAGATCCGCCGCACGTCTGGTTTCGATCAACAGCTCCGCCTGCGAGGAAAATCCGTTGGTTTTGGTGAATGGCTCCACCCCATACACCAGCGGGATCCATGTCAGATTTCCCTCCGCATCGAACTGCGCAACGCTCAACTCGCCTGTATCTAACAGATCGCGATTGGCGGCGCGGTCATCTGGCCGGAACGGTTTTTCGCTGACAAAGCGATAGAGATATTCAAACTTCTCATCATCCCCTGAATAGACAACCACGCGGTTATCAGGCGCCAGTGCGACGGTCGCGGATTCATGCCTAAAACGCCCAAGCGCAGTGCGTTTCACCGGCATACTGTGCGGGTCATAGGGATCGAGTTCCACCACCCAGCCGAAACGGTTTGGCTCGCGCGGCTCGTGCCCCAAATCAAAGCGCTTCACATGATCACCCCAGTTGCGCGGATGGCGGCTTCTGCCGACGCTATAGCGCCGGTGATTCGAATCAAACTCGGCAAAATCCTTGCGCGCATTGCCGGAAAAATAATCGTGGAAATTTTCTTCACAAGTGAGAACCGTACCCCAAGGCGTCACGCCACCGGCACAATTGGCCAAGGTACCTAGCACGCGGGTGCCGCTCGTATCGTATCCGGTCTTCATGCGCGCATGTCCCGCGGCAGGCCCTGAAATGCGAATCGGCGTATCGGCAGTGATGCGACGGTTATATTCGCTGGTCAGCACCGGTTTCCAGATGTGTTTTTCTCGTCGCAACTCCACTAAACTGCCGCCCACCGACGCCATTTCTATCCGCACTTTAAGCTCCGGTGCATAGTGTGTTTCCTCCTCGATTTGTGGAAACATCAGCTTTGGATCGGGATATTCGTGGTTCGCCCATAGAAGCCCGCGACTCGATCCGTTGCTGTTCAGTGGCAGCGGAAAGAAAGCCGTATAATCGCAATTGGTGCCAAATTGTTTCGCTTGTGCGGCGGGTGTTTGACGAAACACATCAAACACCGGTGCATCCGGCGTGATTTTATCACCCCAGCGTAGGAGGATCTGCACATCGTATCCATCAGCAACGTGATGCGTCGCAGAGGTGTTCTTGGCGATTTCACGAAAGGCCAGGTTGCGGGCTGTTGGCGTCTGGGGCTTCGCATAACCCGATAGTGGTAAAGCGCTGAATGCCGCAGTTGCCGCAAGGAATTTTCCCGCACCGCGCAACCACTCCCGACGCGACAGCCGGTGCTGCATCAGTTCCTGAAGGGTTGGTGTGCGGGTTTTCATGAGAAAAGCTACCAGCTTTTAGCTATCAGCTTTCAGCTTAATATGCATCTCAAAGCTGACAGCTGACAGCTGAAAGCTGACACCTCATCAATGATCCGGCGAATCGGGCTGCTTCTCACCCATCGGCACTTCCTCCAGCGCATAGCCGGCAGAGCGCACGGTGCGGATCAGTTCGGGGAGTTTGCCTTCGGGATCGAGCCCTTTGCGCAGGCGGCGGATATGCACGTCCACGGTGCGCAGTTCGACATAGATATCGTGCCCCCACACCGCATCGAGCAGTTGCTCACGCGAAAACACGCGGCCTGGGTGTTCCATCAGGTAACGCAGCAGGCCAAATTCAGTCGGGCTTAGGTGAATCTCGCGGGTACCGCGCCACACTTTGTGGCTCACCATATCCATTTTGATTTCCTTGAAGCTCAGCGATTTTTCCGACAGCGCTGGGCGGATGCGGCGCAGCACGGCTTTGATGCGCGCGATCAGCTCGCTCGGGGAAAACGGCTTCACCATATAATCATCGGCACCGGCATCGAGTCCACGAATGCGATCCGATTCCTCACCGCGCGCCGACAGCATAATGATGGGCACGGCCTTGGTTTCTTCCTGACGGCGCAGTGTTGCGCAGATATCCACGCCCGACATGCCAGGCAGCATCCAGTCGAGCACGATCACATCCGGCTTATGTGCCTTGACGAGCGATACGGCTTCGTCGCCATCGCCGGTGGAAAACACTTTGTATCCCTCACGCTCCAGATTATAGCGCAACATGGTGACGATCGCGACTTCGTCCTCCACGATCAGGATTTTGGTTTCCATGCTATCTCGACTCACAGGCGCCTCACAGTTATAAACTTTACGGGAGCGATTACTCTCGCAATTGTTCTTTACTAAAGGATTAATAAATAACGTTTTGTCTGGCGCGTCAACTGGTTTGATGATTGCCTGTGTCCGGCGCGCAACTTGTGTTGCATCCACTCCGCAAAGTCAGTATGAGTAGATCCCGCTATGTCCGCCGCATTAAAATTTATTCTGGATTTCCTGCCGCTTGCCGGTTTTTTTGCGGGCTATCATTTTTATAATCTGTTTGTGGCGACCGCCGCCATTATCGCACTGACGATACTTACATTACTGATTATCTGGATCATCGAAAAGAAGCTCGCCATGATGCCGCTGGTGTCCGGTGTATTGGTGACGGTGTTTGGCGGACTGACGTTGCTACTTCAGGATGAAACCTTCATCAAGATCCGCCCGACCATCGTCAACTGCCTGTTTGCGGGCATATTACTCGTGGGCGTGTTCGGTTATAAAAAACCGCTACTCAAATACCTGCTCGCAGCCGCGTTTCAACTCACCGAGGAAGGCTGGCTCAAACTCTCGCGCAACTGGGGATTCTTTTTTCTGTTTCTGGCGGTCGCCAACGAAATCGTCTGGCGGCAATTCCCCACCGATTTCTGGGTGAATTACAAAGTCTTCGGCGTGATGGCCATGACCCTCGCCTTCACTGTTTTTCAGATGATCCGTATGCAACGGTTCGTGGTGGTGGACAAAGACGGTTAGTCAGACCTGTTATTGTCTGCGCCATCCGCCTCTTTCATTAGTATCAGGCTTTTTGTTTGGCGTGTCCAGAGGCTTGACTGGGTCTGGTACCTGAGTTTCACGCTTTTCATCAAGTGGCACCGCCTTATCTCCGATCAGAAGATATTTTTTTCCATCCTCAGCAGTAATAACTCTGGCATCTTGTGAACCCTTCTGTTGTTCAGATCCTCCGCCACGCTGTGCGGCGAGAAACTGCAGAAACTTTTCGTTTTGCTTACCCTTCCTACAATCCTCGTATGCAGCACGCGACACTCCAGCCAAATTTTCAGTTTCACTTTTCACGGGTTCCGAGTCGCGTCGTGCGCCTGCGGTGGCGATAGCGCCTCCGATCTGTCCACCCACTTGAGCACCCCATCCACCATTTCTGCCAATATTACCAGCAACTGCGCCACCAACGCCGGCTGCTCCCGCGATGATTGCGCGTTTGCGTTGATCTTTTTCCTGTTGCCTCTCGCGTTCACTCAAAATTTTCTGTTCCTCAGCCACTACCTGCGCTGCTTCCACCCGACATGCCTTTATTTCTGAAGCCGTGAGTGGCATGTTTTCTGCCGTAATCTGTGTAGCGGTAGCAGCGACATTTCCGGATCCACGACCTAGATCCACTTTGTGCGCATCTTGTGCCTGTGCTCTTTCACCCGCAAACACCGTTGCTGCCAGAGCGACGGGCCCGATCACTTTTCTAAATACCAGATTACCCCGCGGCGTTGATATTTCAAACTGCTCTTGGTCAGTGCCTACTTTACCAAACTCTATTCCTTCGCCTTCTTTGTATACCGCCATGATGAATCTCCATTCATGAAATCATATGGGGTGATTCTACCGCGTAATCACTTAAGAACAAATTAAGCTTTTGTGACAGTTTTGGCTCTTTTTGCAATTTGGAGCGATCTCTATCAACCCGCCTGATATTCCTACTGTTTATGCTCTGTGAGGTTTTCTAACGTTAAATCCCCTACCCTCAGCTACGCATAGGTGTATTTTTGCAACAAAACTGCATCTATTGACTTAAATTTACCGAAACCGATGGGTTTTAATAAAATTTTAACAATACGGCGCTAGCGCTTACCCTATCGAAGTTAAAGTTTCAGAAACCACTTTGAAGCTTTTGTGAAGTGATGAATTTGTCATGGTATCGCAAAGGATCTGTCACATTACCATGGTACATGTTAATCATGAAGCTACGGGAACTTCATTCGTTCTAACTTAAACATAGGGGTTTTTTTATGAATCATTCTCACATTCAAAACAGCAAGTCCATGGTGGATACATCGTGGCAGATCTTTCTGGCATTCGCCGTAATCGTCGGTGCCACCATGATTCCGTATGAAGCATTCGCAACGGGCGCGGGTAACGCTATTGAG
This sequence comes from uncultured Rickettsiales bacterium, assembly GCA_964520155.1. Taxonomy (GTDB): domain Bacteria; phylum Pseudomonadota; class Alphaproteobacteria; order Rickettsiales; family JABCZZ01; genus CAZFOM01. Next base: position 1,220 of record CAZFOM010000001.1, on the reverse strand, counting down.
AAAGCACTGTGTAACGTGACGGCTTTGCTAACGTCCGCTACCGGTAGAGCAATTGCAACACTGGCGGTTATTGTTGTCGGTATCGGCGCATTGATGGGCAAAGTGTCCTGGGGACTGGCACTGATCGTTGCGTTAGGTATCGCTCTGGTATTTGGTGCAGGAACGATTGTAGATGCAGTCGCAGGTGGTTCGACGGGTGCTTGTGCAACGGGTTCTGTGATCACACCTCCAACACGATAATCACTTAAGATTACTTACATTATCGGCCTGTCCCCTCTCTCTCGAGAGGGGACAGTTTTATAAAAAACCACCCACTTTTTTCATTTTCGTTGCCTGTTTTTTGTATAACCATTACCCATACAGGCGTGCATGTTTGCAAAAAAAGATAATAATCTGGAAGCGGAACGCGACATCGCAGGGGATGTCACAGAGTCGGATTTTGTTCCGTTCGCCATTCACTACGACCCCGAGACGATTCTCACCAAAAACGGTGAGCTGCTGCAAACCATCAAGATCACCGGCTTTGCGCATGAGGACATCGCGCAGGACGATCGGGATCTGCGCACCACCATCCGCGATGCGCTGCGTGAAGCGATTCACACCACCGACTATGCCGTGTGGTTTCATACCATCCGCCGCAAAAAAAACATCGCGCCGAAGGGTATTTTCCGCAAGGATTTCTCCGGTTACCTGAACCAGTGCTGGCGCGAGCGCAATCGTTTTGAGGATGGCTATACCAACGAAGTATATATCACGGTCGTCAAGGAAGGGCAGTCCGCTGCACTGACAAACCCCAAAGAATTTTTGATTGGTCTGGTGCCAGGCGCACAGCATAAATACCGGTTTTCCTATCTCGAAAACGCTGCGGGCGAGCTTGCTGCTGTGGTTGAAACCATGCTCGGTGTACTGGAAAGCTATGGCGCCCGCCGCCTCGGCGTGGTCGAGCGCGACGGGGTGTATTATTCGCAGCTCTGCTCGTTTCTGGGCAAACTCACCACGCTCACCGATCATCCCTGGCCGTTGCCCGATGCGGATATTTCGCGGATGCTAACCGATTACGACGTGACCTTCGGCTACAACGCCATGGAAGTACGCAACGAAGACGGAAAGCGGCGCTTCGGGGCGATACTGACCCTCAAGGAATATAAGGAAATCAACCTCGGCATTCTTGATCGTTTCTTGCAACTGCCCATCGAATTTGTGGTGTCCCAGTGCATTGA